>NZ_BAAANN010000007.1:0-282893 GCF_039529815.1 Amycolatopsis minnesotensis
ACAACCGCCCCATCCCCACCCACTGCGAACCCTGACCAGGGAACACGAACACCACACCACCACCAGCACCCACGGACCCGGCCACCACGTTCTCCGCGGCTTCACCGCGTACCAGCGATTCCAGTCCCGCCAGCAGGCCCGCGCGGTCACCCACGACCACGGCGCGCTCGTCCAATGCGGACCGTCCGGTCGCCAGGCTCCACGCGGCATCCACAGTGGACACCTCGGACTTCGCGGCCACTGTCGCCAGCCGAGCCGCCTGCCTGGCCGTCGATCCCTTGCCCCGGCCGGAAAGCACCCAAGCCACCACCGGATCGCCGTCCGGGACCTCGGGGACGGAAACCTCGGGAGCCTGCTCCAGGATCACGTGCGCGTTCGTGCCGGAGATCCCGAACGCCGACACTCCCGCGCGCCGCGGACGCCCCGCCTCCGACCGCCATGCGCGCGTCTCGGTCAGCAGCTCGACGCCACCGGCGGACCAGTCCACATGCGACGACGGCGCGTCCACGTGCAACGTCGCGGGCAGCACACCGCGCTGGAGCGCTTCCACCATCTTGATCACGCCCGCCACCCCGGCGGCCGCCTGCGTGTGCCCGATGTTCGACTTCACCGACCCCAGCAGCAGCGGACGTTCCCGATCCTGCCCGTAGGTCGCGAGCAACGCCTGCGCCTCGATCGGATCACCCAGCTTCGTGCCCGTCCCGTGCGCTTCCACCGCGTCCACATCGGACACCTCAAGACCAGCGTCCGCCAAGGCCGCACGGATCACCCGCTGCTGCGACGGACCATTCGGCGCCGTCAACCCATTCGACGCACCATCGGAGTTCACCGCCGAACCCCGCACCACCGCCAAGATCCGATGCCCCTTGGCCCGCGCGTCCGACAAGCGCTCCACGACGAGAACACCGACACCCTCACCCCACGCGGTGCCGTCCGCGCCTTCGGCGAAAGCCTTGCAGCGGCTGTCTTCGGACAGCCCGCCCTGCTTCGCGAACTCGGCGAACATACCGGGGGTGGACATCACGGCGGCGCCACCCGCGAGCGCGAGCGAGCATTCGCCGCGCCGCAGCGACTGCGTCGCCAGGTGCAGTGCCACCAGCGAAGACGAGCACGCCGTGTCCACCGACACCGCGGGCCCCTCGGTCCCGAGCGCATAGGCGACCCTGCCCGACGCCACGCTCGCCGCGCCGCCGGTGAGCGCGTGCCCGCGCGCCTGCTCGACCTCGTCGAGCGGCGCCAGGTAGTCCTGCCCGCTCACCCCGGTGAACACGCCGGTGTCGGTCTCCGCCAGGTTCGCCGGGTCGATACCGGCGTATTCGAGCGCCTCCCACGAGCACTCCAGCAGGAGCCGCTGCTGCGGGTCCATCGCGAGCGCCTCGCGCGGGGAAATGCCGAAGAACTCCGCGTCGAACTCGGCGACGCCGTCGACGAAACCACCGCTTCCGGAGACCGTCCAGCCGCGGTCGGCGGGGAACGGCCCGATCGCGTCGCCCCCGGTTTCGATCAGCTCCCAGAGCGCCGCCGGGGTCCGCACGCCACCGGGCAGGCGGCAGGCCATGCCGACCACCGCGATCGGCTCGTCGCCGTCCGCCGCACGCGCCGCCGGGCGGTCGACGGCCGCGGACTTCCCCGCCAGCACGTCGCGCACGAAGGCGATCACCCGGCGCGGGGTGGGGTGGTCGAACAGCAGGGTGGCCGGGAGGTCGTGCCCGATCGCCCCGGCGAGCCGGGTCCGCAGTTCGACCGCGCTCAGCGAGTCGAAGCCGAGGTCCTTGAAGCTGCGGCGTTCGTCCACCATCGCGGTGTCGACGTGCCCCAGCACGTAGGCGACCTGCTCGCGGACGAGCGCGGGCACGTCGACCTGGCCCGCACTGTCCTCAGTGGACCCTGTGGACGCTGGTTCTTCCTGGCGTCGCGCGGTGAGCCGGGGCGCGTCGGAACCGGTGATCCAGTGGGGCGTGCGCTGGAACGGGTACGTCGGCAGCGGCAGCCTCGCGGTGCCGAGCAGCTCGCCCCACGCCACGTCGTGCCCGGCGACGTGCAACTGGGAAAGCCCGCGCACGTACGACTCGGTCTCCGTGCCGCGCTCGCGCAGCAGCGGAATCCGCAGGCCGTCGGTGACCAGCCCGGCGAGCGTCGCGCCCGGCCCCACCTCGACGAACGTCGTGACACCGGCGCCGGCCAGTGCGAGCAGGCCGTCGCGGAACCGGACGGCTTCGCGGACGTGCCGCGCCCAGTACCGCGCGGAGCCCAGCTCGCCCGCCTCGGCGACGCGGCCGCTGAGGTTCGACACGACCGGGAGCCGCGGCTCGGCGTACCGCATCCCGCTCGCGATCTCCTCGAACTCCGCGAGCATCGGGTCCAGGTGCGCCGAGTGGAACGCGTGGCTGACCCGCAGCCTGCTGGTCTTGCGGCCCAGCGCGGTGAACCGGGCGGCCACCGCGAGCACCGCGGCCTCGTCACCGGAGACCACGACAGAGTCGGCGGCGTTGACGGCGGCGATGTCCGCACCCGGTTCGAGCGCGGCCAGCACCTCCTCCTCGCCCGCCTGCACGGCCACCATGGCCCCGGTTTCCGGCAGGTCCTGCATGAGCCTGCCCCGCGCCGCGACGAGCGAGCACGCGTCCGAAAGGGACAGCACACCCGCGAAGTGCGCGGCGGCGATCTCGCCGATCGAATGCCCGATCAGGAGATCGGGGCGGACGCCGTGGCGTTCCAGGGTCCTGGCGACCGCGACCTCGACCGCGAACAGCGCGGGCTGGGTGAACTCGGTGCGGTCGAGCACCGACTCGACCGACTCGTTCACGTCGAAAACGATCTCGGCAAGGGGGCGTCCCAGCAGCGGGGCGAACTGGGCGGCGATCTCGTCGAAGGCTTCGGCGAACGCGGGCACGGCGCGGTACAGGTCCGCGGCCATCCCCGGCCGCTGCGCGCCCTGCCCGGAGAACAGGAACGCGACCGAACCGCCGTCCCCGGTCTCCCCGGTGACGACGCGCGGGTGCTCGCGGCCCTCGGCGAGCGCGCCGAGCGAACCGGCCCAGTCCTGTCCCTTGTGGACGTTCAGCACGGCGCGGTGCTCGAAGGCGGCCCTCGTGGTCACGAGCGACGCGGCGAGTTCGGCGAGATCGGCTTCCGCACCGGCGGCCAGCGACGCGGCCTGCGCGCGCAGGGCGCTCGCGCTGCGCGCGGACAGCACCACGGGAACGGTGTCCAGGCGCGCGGGCGCGCGATGCTCCGCACGCGGGCGCTCCGGCGGCGCGCTCAGCACGACGTGGCAGTTGGTGCCGCCCATGCCGAACGAGCTGACCCCGCCGACGCGGTCGCGGCCGCCGCCGGGCAGCGCGCCGCGCTCCTGCTGGACGCGCAGGTTGAGCCGGTCCAGCTCGATACCGGGGTTGACGCTGCGGAAGTTCAGGCTCGCCGGGAATTCGCCGTGCTCCAGCGCGAGCGCGGCCTTGACGAAGCCGACGATGCCCGCCGCGCCTTCGAGATGCCCGACGTTGGTCTTGGCCGAACCGACGCGCAGCGGTGCCTCGCGGCCCTCCGCGGCGCCGAGCACCTCGCCGAGCGCGGCCGCTTCGATCGGGTCGCCGACCGGGGTGCCGGTGCCGTGCAGTTCGACGAAGGCGGCGGTGGCGGGATCCACCATGGCGTTGGCGAAGGCCGCGCGCAGGAGCCGCGCCTGCGCCGCGCGGTCCGGCGTGGTGTACGAGCTGCCGCCGCCGTCGTTGTTGATCGCGCCGCCGCGGATCACGCAGTGCACGTGGTCGCCGTCGCGCAGCGCGTCGGCCAGCCGCTTGAGCACGACGACCGCGCCGCCCTCACCGCGGACGTACCCGTTGGCGCGCGCGTCGAAGGTGTAGCAGTGCCCGTCCGGCGACAGCGCGCCGAAGTCCGCGACGCCGACCGCGCTGTGCGCGAGGATGTTCAGGTCGACACCACCGGCGAGGGCGATCTCGGCGTCGCTCCTGATCAGGTTTTCGCACGCGAGCTGGACCGAGACCAGCGAAGAGGACTGTCCACAGTCGACGGTCAGGCTGGTGCCTTCGAGGCCGAGGCAGTACGAAACGCGGTTCGCGAGCGCACCACGGTGGGTTCCGGTGAGGGCGTAGTGCCCCGCGTCGGCGCCGTCCGTGCGGTGCAGCAGGCGCGCGTAGTCGTCCGACATCGCGCCGAGGAACACCGAGGTGGGCGGCAGATCCGCCGAACCGGGCACGACGGCGGCGTTTTCCAGTGCCTCCCAGGCCAGTTCGAGCGCGAGCCGCTGCTGCGGGTCGAGGAACGCGGCCTCGCGCGGGGAGATGCCGAAGAACGCGGCGTCGAACCCGGCGACGTCGTCGAGGAAGCCGCCGAGGCGCACCCCCGGCCGTGCGTCGAGGTCGAAGAGGTGCTCGTCGGGCCACCGCCCCTCGGGGACGGTGCCGATCGCGTGCCCGCCTTCGCTGAGCAGCCGCCAGAACGCGGACACCTCGCCCGCCCCTGGCAGGCGACATGCCATGCCCACCACGGCGATTTCGTCGCGGTTGCCGTCCGCCGTCCGGATCTCTCGCAGCGCCATGTGGTCCAGGCCCCTTTCCTCCCAGCACACCCAGGAAAAACGCTACCGGGAGAGAATTAGGGGTAATGCCAGCGTCGGGGCACGGAAAAGGCCGGCCGCGTCCTTTTTCGCGCACCCGTAATGGGCGCGGGTGAAAAAGGACACAACCGGCCGTCGGACTTCGGCGGAAGGTCGGTCAGCCCCGGCTGCCGCCGTTGCGCCCGCCGTCCTCAGGGCACTTCTCGCCGACCTTGATGCTGCGGAGCACCTCGTTCGAGACGCTCACCTCGCGGGTCTTCTCCGGCTTGTCCTTGTCGACGCAGTCGACGGTCTCGCTGCTCTTGTTGATCGACTTGACGACCCAGTTGCCCGGCTCGTCGCAGCCCGCGACGAAGAACAGCAGTGGTGCCGCGGCCATCACCGCCATCGCACCCCGCCGGAGACGTCCCGCCGTTCCTGCCCGCACGGCCGCGCTGCGGCCAGTGGTCTCAGCCGCCGTGCGGCTGGTCGTGTCCTGCGCCATGTCCTCCATGGTGCACCAACCGGCTGCGGAACGTACCCGTCCGGTCACAAAAGTCTGAGAATTCACCTACAGTGCCGCAGCCCGGGTGAGGCTCGCTTCGATGACCTCGGCCGCCTTGACCGGGCCGCCCGCGGCGGCGAAATCGGCCCTGATCCCGGTGACCGCGGTCCGCACGGCCGGGTCCGCGGCCACCGACAGCACCGCGTCGCGGAGGGCGTCCGGGGTCGCGTCGGCCGGTGCCAGCATCCGCCCGAGCCCGAGTTCGACCGCGCGCTTCGCGTTGAGCCGGTGCTCGGTGACCTCCGGCGGCACCAGCACGAGCGGGACGCCGAGGTCGAGCGCCTCCATCATGCTGCCGACCCCGGCGTGGCAGACGAACACGTCGGCCTCGGCCAGCACCGGCGCGTGCGGGACGAACCGGTGCGCGCGCACGTTCGGCGGCAGTTCGCCCAGCTCCGCGGGATCCACCTTGTCACCGAGGGTGATCACGACCTCCCACGGCAGGCCGGTGAACGCCCGCGCGCAGTCGCGGAAGAAGTCCGCGTTGTGGTTGAACGTGGTGCCGAGCGAGATGAGCGCGAGCGGGCCATCGCCCTCGCGCCGCCAGGTCACCTCGTCCTTCGCGGGGAGGCGGCACGGACCGACGAAGGTGTGCCGGTCGTCGAACTTGTCCACCTCGAGCTGGAACCGCCTGGGCAGGAAGACGATGTTCGACTCGTCGCAGCCCACCAGCAGCTCCTCGGCGCCGATGCCGAGCTCGTGCTCGGCGATGAACTCGCTGACCTTGACGAAGAACTCGGCGAACGCCGGGTGGTCCACGGGGAACGGCTCGGCCAGTTCCTCGGCCTGCGCCGCGCCGAAGGAGAACTCCTCGTTGGAGGCGAACACCGGGAAGAGCTGGATCGAGGGCCTGCCGTGCTTGCGCGCGAGCGCCCGGCCGGTCGGGAAGGTCGCGACGTCGTAGACCACCACGTCGGGGAAGTCCCCGGCGAGCTCGGCTTCGAGGATCCTGGTCGCGCGGATGGCCTCTTCGATGCACCGCAACGGTTCCCGCGCCATGTAGTCGACGGTGAACGCCGCGGGGATCTCGTGCGTGGCCAGCTCCGACTCGTACACGAGCGCGGTCGCGCCGGTCTCGGTCACCTCGTCGGCGTAGTCCTTGACGGTGGCGAAGGTGACCCGCTTGCCGCGCTTCACCAGTTCCGCCGCCACGGCCAGCGCCGGCGTCACGTGCCCGCGTGCGGGCAGCGGCATCAGCAGCACGTGTGGCGTCATCTCATACCTCGTTCCAGTAGCCGATCAGGTCCGCGTACAGCGGTGATTCGTCTCGAAGCTCTTCGTGCGTGCCAACGGAAAGGGTGCCTTCGTGCAGCAGCGCGACGCGGTCCGCCCGCATCGCCGAGCTCATCCGGTGCGCGATGATCACCAGCGTCCGGCCGGTGGCGGCGAACGCCTCTTCGACCTGGCGCTCGCGCTCGGGGTGCAGGTGGCAGGTCGCCTCGTCCAGCACCACGACGTCGGCGGGACAGGCGTACGCCCGTGCCAGCGTGATGAGCTGCTTCTGCCCCTCGGACAGCTCGTTGGGGGCGTCGATGCGCCCGTCGATACCGCCCCGCGCGGCGATCAGCTCGTCCGCGCCGACCGCGCCGACCGCGCTTTCCAGTTCGGCGTCGGTGGCGTCGGGGTTCAGGTAGGCGAGGTTTTCCCGCACCGAACCGGAAAAGACGTAGGCCTCCTGCGGGAGCAGCGTCAAGCGGCGGCGCAGGGCCGTTTCCTCCAGGCTGCCGACGTCGGTGCCGCCGAACAGCACCTCGCCCTGCTGCGGCCGGTCCAGCCCGGCGAGCAGGTTCGCCATCGTCGACTTCCCGGCACCGCTCGGCCCGACCACGACCAGCCGCTCACCGGGTTCGACGTCGAGGTCCACCCGGTCGAGCACGCGTTCGGACGAGGCGCTGTACCCGAAGCTGACCCCGCGCAACGCCAGCGCGCCACCGGCCGAGGTCGCGGTCAGCTCCGGCGGCACCCAGGTGGACGGGCGCGAGTACTCGAGTATCCGTCCGAAGAGGACACCGAGCTGGAGGCCGATCTCGCCGATCAGCCGCACGATCGAGCGCAGCATCGGGTCGAGCGTGCCGATCAGGTAGGTGGCGGCGCCGAGCAGCTCACCCGGCGTCAGCCCGCCGCCGGCGACCGCGGCGGGCGCGGCGAGCAGCAGCACCGCCAGCGGCAGCCTGCCGCCGATCGAGATGATCGCGACGCGCCCGGCGACCAGGCGGCCGACCAGCAGCGCGGCACGGGCGTGCGTGTCGACGTCGGCGGAGAGGTCTCGCTCGGCGCGCTCGGCCGCCCCGCACGCGATGACGTCGCGGAGGCCGAGCAGGGTGTTCGCCGCGTTGGCGGACAGCCGTTCCTCGGCGAGCAGCGATTCGCGGACCCGGCGCTGCCAGCCGCGCGCGGTCACCACGATCACGAACGCCACCAGCACCGACCCGGCGACCGCCGTCCACGCCACGATCGGCGCCAGGAAGAACAGCCCCGCGATCGCGAAGACCAGGGAGAACACCGCGGTGCGCAGCACGACCAGCAACTGGCTGACGAGCATCCGCAGGGTGTCGGTGTGCTTGGTGGCCGCTTCGACGTTCCGGCCGTCGACGCGCTCCTCGTCGTGCACCGCCCGGCGCAGGCTCGCCGTCACGGTGCGCGTGATCAGGTCGAACCGCATCGACTCCACGATGGTCGCGAGGGGTTCCATCGCCTGCCGGGCGCCGAATCCGCCGATCACCACCAGTGCCGCGTAGGTCCCGAGCAGCAGCGCGCCCGTGCCGAAGTCGCCGCGCAGGAAACCCCGGTCGAGCGCCTGCGCGACGAGCGCGCCGGAGAACAGCACCGGCACCGACTGGAGGAACGACCACGCCAGCAGGCGCGCGAACGCGCCCCGCTGGCCCCGCACGCTGTCCGCGGCGAGCCGCCAGCCGCTGTCGATCCTGATGTCCTCAACGGTGGTCATGATGCGCTGCCCTCGCTCGCCAAGTCGGTCGCGGCGCTCTCCTCGACGGCGAAAACCCTGCCGTACTCCGGATTCGCCAGCAGCGAGCGGTGCGTGCCGATACCGCCGACCCCGCCGCGGTGCAGCCACACCACGAGGTCGGCGCGCGAGGCGGTGGACGCGCGGTGCGCGATCATCAGCCTGGTCGCGCCGCGCAGCGTGTCCTGCAGCGCCGCGCTGATCGCCGCCTCGGTCGCGGTGTCCACACTGGACAGTGCGTCGTCCAGCACGACGAGCCGCGCGCCACGGCAGGCGGCACGCGCGAGACCGAGCCGCTGCATCTCGCCGCCGGAGAGCCGGAGTCCCGCGACCTCGGTGTCCGCCCGCTTCGGCAGGCGGGCGACGAACTCCTCGGCCCCGCTGCTGCGCAACGCGTCCGCGATCCTGGCGTCCGAAATGGACTCGTCGCCGTAGCGCAGCGAGTCCGCCACGGTGGTGCCCAGCAGCACGGGGCGCTCGTAGGCGTAGGTGACGGCCTTGCGCAGCTCATCGGAGCGGAGTTCGGACACCGGCACCCCGTCGAAGGTGATCCGCCCCTCGTCCGGGCTGAGCAGCCCGCCCGCGAGCGCGGTCAGCGTGGTCTTGCCGACCCCGGACTCCCCGACCAGCGCCACGGTCCGCCCCGCGGGCACCTCGAAGGTGATGTCGCGCAGGATCCACCGGTCCTCGACCGCCGAGCCGACGCCGTGGAAGCCGATCGTGATCCCGGCGGATTCCCCCGGCACCGGCCGCGTGCCCGACTCGATACCGGGCTCGTCCAGCACGGCGCGCACGCGTTCGCCCGCCGCGCGCATCTCGCTGATGTCCTTGACGGTGTTGGCCTGCTGCAGGATGCCCAGCGCGTAGGTCAGGTACGACGAGACGGCGAGCAGCTCGCCGGGGCTGATCCGGCCCGCGGTCAGGCAGTAGCCCGCGACCGCGAGCACCGCGATCTCCAGCACCGGGAGCAGCAGCGTGGTCTCCCACGCGACCGTCCGCTGGCGCCGCCAGATCCCCATCGCGAGGGTCCGCAGGCTCCGCGCCGGCGAGAGGACCCTGGTGATCTCCCGCTCGACGGTCCCGCTCGCGCGGATCGTCCGCATCCCGCGCAGCGCGTCGAGCAGGCCCGTCGCCACGTCGGCCTGCTTGCCCGCGGCGGTGATGCTCATCGGGATCAGCTTGCGGAAGTGCGCGCGCAGCCGCAGCCACACCAGCGGTACCGAGACGAGGAAGGTCAGCCCGATGAACGGGTCGACCACGAACAGCGCGACCAGTCCGCCGAGCGAGGTCAGCGCGGGCACGAAGATGCTCGTCACGACCGCGGCCGCCTGCGCGGTCTGGTCGGTGGAGTCGGTCAGCCGGTTCACCAGGTCGCCCTGGTTGAACCGGCGCTGCCCGCGGAAGCCGAAGGTGAACAGGTGCGAAAGCGTGTCGGCGCGCAGCTTCCGCATCGCCCGCACGCGAGCCGAGTAGCTGGCCAGCTCGCCGAGGCTTTCCGCGACGGCCGAAACCACCATCAGCACGATGACCAGCACCACCGCCGAACCGCCGTCGGCGTGGATGGCCGCGTTCACCGCGGCGCCGAGCAGCGCGGGCACCGCCATCGTGGTCAGCGTCTGGATGATGCCGAACAGCACCAGCAGTACGGTCGACGCGCCACCCGCGCGCAGCGCGTCCGTGCTCGGCGACCGGGTGCTCACCAGGTGACCTTGAGCTCGTGCACGCCGTAGTGGTCCATGTCGTGCCGAAGCGGCACCTGGTCCAGCGGCACCGCGGCGCGCAGGCCGGGGAACCGCTCGAACAGCGCGGGGTAGGCGACGCGCAGCGTTGCCTTGGCGAGGAACTGTCCGACGCACTTGTGCACCCCGTGCCCGAAGGCCAGGTTCGCCCGGTGCTCCCGCGTGACGTCCAGCCGGTCGGCGTCGGGGAAGCGGCCGGGATCGCGGTTGACCGCGGGCAGCGCGACGAGCACGGTTTCGCCCTCCCGCACCGTTTTCCCGCCCACCTCGACGTCGGCGAGCGCGGCGCGGCTGGCGCCGAACTGCGAAATGGTCAGGTAGCGCAGCAGTTCGTCGATCGCGAGGTCGAGCGGCGGCCGTCCGCCGGGTGCCGCGGGCTCGTTCGCCGCGGCCCGCAGCGCGGCGAGCTGGTCCGGGTGCTCCAGCAGCGCCAGCGTGCCGAGGGAGATCATGTTCGCGGTGGTGTCGGTGCCCCCGCCGAGCAGCGCCCAGGTGAGGTTGCGCAGCTCGGTGTCGTCGAGGTCGCTCGTGCTCGCCAGCTCCGAGAGCAGGTCGCCGTCGCCGCCGGTGCGCTTGCCCGCGACCAGCTCGTCGAGCAGGTCACCGACCACCTTGACCGCGCCGAGCAGGTCGTCGACGTCGAGTTGCAGGTGCATCAGCACGTCGAGGTTGTCGTGCAGCGGCGCGCGCAGGTCCGCGGGCACCCCGAGCAGGTCGAAGATCACCTTGGCCGGCAGCGGCCGCGCGAAGTCGCGCACCAGATCGGCGGGGCCGCCGCGTTCGGCCAGCCCGTCGAGCAGTCCGGTGCAGGCCGCTTCGATCGCGGGGATCTGCTCCTCGGCACGGCGCGCGCTGAACAGCTCGGCGACCAGCCGCCGGTACCGGGTGTGCTGCGGCGTGTCCATCCGGTTGAACGCACCGGGTTCGGCCGCCGGGGCGCGGTGCCTGCCGGGCGGGAACGGGAACGGCGGCGGGAGCGGGGAGTCGATCAGCTCGCTGCGGTGGCTGAACCGGGGGTCGGTCAGCACGGTCTTCGCCTCGTCGAACCCGGTGACGAGCCAGCCGTCGTCGCCGAGCGGGAAGCGCATCCGGTGCAGCGGCCCGGTTTCGGCGAGTTCGCGGTAGCGGTCCGGCGGGTCGAACGGGCAGCCCCTCGTCCGCGGCAGGTCGACCGCGTCGTACGGGCCGGGGTCGCCGTCGCCAGGGTCGCGCAGCAGGTCGACGATGAGTTCGGCGGCCCTCGGCGCGCCACCGGCGGCGTCGATCTCGCACTTCATCCACTTGGTCCTGCGCCGGATCCCCGGATCGGTCCTGGCCAGGTGCACGGCCGCGCGCAGCTCTTCCGCGCTCGCGTCGGGGTCGAGCCGGGGCCCGAGGCCGAGTTCGACCACCCTGGCCGCGCTGACCCGCTGCTCCGGCTGGTGCGGCACGACCACGATCGGCACGCTGTTGTTCCCGGCGTGCATCATGCCGCCCATGCCCGCCTGCGACACGAACACTTCGGCGTGCGGCATCACTTCGTGGTACGGGATCCACGAGTGCACCTCGAAGTTGTCCGCGAACGCGGAGAGGTCCATCTCGCCGTTCTCGTCGTCGAGCGCCTCGTCGACGGCGAGCACGACGTGCCACTCCGAGTCGTTGAACGCCTCGGCGCAGGTGAGGAAGAAGTCGGGCCGGTCGTTGACCACGGTGCCGAGCGAGATGAACAGCACCGGCTTCCCGTCGCCCGGCGGCTGCCAGCGGTCCGTGCTCTCCTTGCCGTCGTCACCGTCCTCATGGGACAGTCCGACGAAAGCCGTTTCGGGGCCGAAGGTATCGCCGTAGGGCTGGAGCGCACGCGGGTGGAACACGAGGCTGTGCTCGTCGAACGCCTCGCGGAACTCGGTCGCCTCCGCCGGGTCGAGGCCGTGGCTCGCCATGAACTCGGCCATCATCTCGTGGAACTTCGCGATCGCGGGGTGGTCCTCGTCGAGCTGCGGGTGATCCGCGCCGTCGACCTGCGCCCGCATCAGCGAGTACCGCTCGTTGGAGGCGAACACCGGGACGAGCTGGACGGTCGGGATCTTCCACTTCCGGCCGAGCGCGCGGCCGGGTGCCCACACCGTGCAGTCGTAGACGATCAGGTCCGGCCGGTCGGCGCCGGCCTGCGCCTCGATCGCGGTCGTCGTCCCGGTCAGTTCGGTGATGTACTGCAGGAAAGCGGCGCCGAGCGCGTCCTGGGTCCAGGTGTCCGGCGGGTGGGTCTCCGACATCAGCGGCACCCGGTAGTCGATCACGCCTGCCCCGGTCTCCGCCGCGAGTTCGGCGACGTCCGCGGTCACCGCGTAGGTCACCCGGTGCCCGCGCCGCATCAGCTCGCGCGCGATCGCCTTCGTCGGGATGACGTGGCCCGGCGACGGGTAGGGCAGGAAGAGGACATGCTGGGCTTGACTCGGTTCGCTGCGCACGGGACCCACCTGGCTCGCCGGGGACTACGGACTCATTCCATCGAATGGTGCAGCGCCCGGCGGGCGGTGTCACCGGCTGCGCGCAGGGTCTAGCAATTCACTCACATGGTCTTCCGCGCGCCGCCACAGTTATCTGAGAAATGCCCTCGACCTGCTCTGGTTACCCGCTTCCGCCTTGACCGCGCCGCCGCGGCATGCCGAGCATGTCGGCAGGCCGGTGCGCACCGCACCGGCCGACGATCATCCACTGTGGACGAATCGGGTGCGCCGCGCTGGCGGGCGGCCGTCATGGCACGGGGCAGCCGGAAAGTACTAAGCGTCCCACTAGCGCGTCGTCTGGACACTGTGAAGACGAGAACCAACTTGAAATCCACCAACTGGCGCGCGGGATCCTGCGCCACCTCCCGGGAGCGACGATGACAAACGGCGTAGGAGACCTCGCCCTGTTCGGTGGGCCCCCCGCATTCGACCGGACCCGTGTCGTCGGGCGGCCTCGGATCGGGGACAGGGCCCGGTTCCTGGACCGCTTGGACAAGGTGCTCGACAGCGGCTGGTTCACCCACAACGGCCCGCTGGTGCAGGAGTTCGAGCGGAAGGTCGCCGAGACCGCCGGTGTCGGGCACTGCGTGCTGGTCACCAGCGCGACCACCGCGCTGGAGCTCATGCTGGACGCGGCGGGGGTCACCGGCGAGGTGATCATGCCGTCGATGACGTTCATCGCCACCGCGCACTCCGCGCGGGTGCGCGGCCTCCAACCGGTGTTCTGCGACATCGACCCGGTCACCGGGTGCATCGACCCGGACGAGGTGGAGCGGCTGATCACCCCGCGCACCACGGCGATCGCGGGCGTGCACCTGTGGGGCCAGCCGTGCGCGGTCGACCGGCTGCAGAAGATCGCCGACGCCAACGGCCTGTTCCTCTACTTCGACGCCGCGCAGGCGCTGGGCAGCACGTTCGAGGACACCCCGGTCGGCAGTTTCGGCAGTGCCGAGGTGTTCAGCTTCCACGCCACCAAGGTGGTGAACTCCTTCGAGGGCGGCGCCGTGGTCACCAACGACGGTGAACTCGCGGAGAAGATCCGGCTCCGGCACAAGTTCGGGATGAACGCCAGCGGCGTGGTCTGCCGCGAGGGCACCAACGCCAAGATGACCGAGGCGTGCGCCGCGATGGGCCTGACCTCGCTGGAGGCGCTGGAGGATTCCATCCGGGCCAACATCGACCGGCACGCCGACTACCGCGCCGCGCTCGCCGGGACGCCCGGTATCGAGGTCGTGGAGTTCAACCCCGCGCACCACAACAACCACCAGTACCTGATCATCAAGGTCGACCACGCGGAGAACGGCCTTCGCCGCGACACCCTGCTCGACCTCCTGCGCGCGGAGAACGTGTTCGCGCAGCGGTACTTCTCGCCGTGCTGCCACCAGCTCGAGCCCTACCGGACGGAGAACCCGGTCGTGCTCCCGCGCACCGAGGCGCTCGCCGAGCAGGTGATCGCGCTGCCGACCGGGCACGCGATCACCACCGAGGACGTGACCACGATCAGCGAGCTGATCACCAGGGCCGCGGTCAACGGCACGGAGCTCACGCGCCGCCGCGAAGCCGTCGGAGTGAGCTGAGGCAGCGGGCGTCCCCGAAGGCCACCTCCGGGGACGCCCCGCATCTCCTTGGCACGGAGAAAAACAGGCAGTCCCGATCAGACAGTCCCGATCAGGCAGTCCACACCGGACAGCACACACGAAAGGAGAGCGCACGCGGAAAGGGTGCGTGCGAAGAGAGTTCCCCCAACGACAGCGAGCGCGAACACGGCGACGATGCCGTGTCCGCGCTCAGCCCCAGTCGTGTCTTGCCCCGCTGGCTCCGGACCCTTCGGATTACGGGTGATGCGTCAGCGGATGTACTCGGGGGTGACCTTCGGTGGCCACTGCCCGATGCGCAGCACGCCCTGCGAGTACGCCTTGGCGACGAGCGCGGACCGGTTGGGCGAACGGAACCGGCGCAGCATCGCGCCGACGTGGTATTCGATGCCCTGCCTGCTGAGGTAGAGCTTCGAGGCAAGCTGCACCGTCGAGATGCCGGCCGCGACGCCTTCGAGCACGCTGGCGTCGAGCTCGCTGAGCATCTTGCGCCGATCCGGCAGCGTGCGCGCCGAATCGCCCTTCCAGTCCGGCCGCACCAGCAGCACGATCGAGCTCGCGACGCCGTCCTGCGCCCGCACCGCGACCCCGGTCAGGTCACCGGAGAACACGCCATCGCCGGGCCGGAGCCCGACCAGGCGGGCCGAGAACCGGTCGCGCCTTCCCTCGGTGAGCTTGGCCAGGTGCTGCAGGGTCACCTGCTTGACGCTGGGGTGCACGAAATCGCCGAAGTGCTGGCCGCACACACCCGAGGCCGACCGGCCGAACTGGTAGAGGAAGTCACCGTTGGCTTCGAGAACACGCAGGTCGGAATCAAGACTCGCGATACAGATGTCCGAGAACTCGGCAGCGGGGCGCCCCGGCGAGCCCACTCTGCCCTGGTTGCCGGCCGTACCCCGCTCCACAGCGGAGACAGCATCGAGAACCTCACTCATGACGGCAGACCTTCCCCTCAACGTCGAGACCCGACTTCGCGATCGAGCCCCGAATCAACGTCCCCAGTGCTATCCGTCTCCCCAGTGCGACGCCTGGGCCGCGTTGTTGGTAACAAACCAAGGCGTCGAGTTCGACCGTATCGAGCCGGTCTCAGTCCGGTCAACGGGCCCACCCCATCTCACGGCTAAAAGTGCGGAGTCCGTCCGGGGAGGTACGGCACCGTAATCCGGGACCTTCGGTGTGCCACATCACACGGAGCGTCAGCAATTGCGCACAGGCGGATACGCTATGCTTTGTTCAGCGCGATGAACTGGGTCTCTTTTGGCCTGCCGCGCCCAGTCCGCCCGTTTTTCCCGGGCTCGGCGACAATCGGCATCGACGCCTTTTTCCTCGATCATCCCACCCTTCCGGGCGTCGTTCGATGGCGCCCTCCGATGGAACGCGACGCGGGACGCACGGGCACCGAACGAGAGCGGGTCATCATTGGAACGTTTCACTGCATCGGCGGAAGATGATCACTGAGAGTGGCCGCTGGACGGCTGGACGGGCTCGCGCGCGGCGCCGCGCTACGCCGCCACATCGGACCAGAAAAACACAGGTGACCTGGGAATAATCCGAATCCGGCTGACGCGTGAAACGATCAACGAATGCCGTCGCGAGCGCTCCGGCGTCCGCCGGCGAGTTGATCACTCCGCGCGAGCAGCCGGCCACATCGACCCGAGCGGCCGGCGTACGGGAGATGAATTTTCGACACAATTGGCGAAATTCTGAGGCGCCTATTCGAGTACCGGGGGCGCCCCGGAGAAGGGGATGAAGAACCGATGAATCGCCGGAATCGCCGAAACCACGAAGACGAACCGGACTCGCCACTCGCTCCCGTCACCCGTCTGGCGTAGTGACACCGCACCGGCGGTTTCCCCTTCGGGCGCCATTCCCCGATTACGGGCACTTTTCCGTCGGCCGCCCTTGCCCGCCGCCACATTTTCCCGTTACGAAAAGCACGAAACCAGGACTACCGGTCCCCGGCGCCCTGTTACTTAGCGCTGTCGAACCCGCACGGAAAGACAACGAAAATTCGAGAGAACGACGCATAACAGGGCAGAAATTCACCACTCGGCCCCCGGCGAGGACGCGGGCCGGTCAGTGCCCGTGCACCCGGAACAGGTCACCGCGCCCGGCGACGCCGAGCTTGCGGTAGCAGTTCGTCAGGTGCTTCTCCACGGTCCGCCTGGTCACCCGCAGCTCAGCGGCGATATCGGAGTTGGTCCTGCCCGCCACCGCCAGCTCGACGACCCGCCGCTCGGCCTCGCTCAGCCCCGCGGCCGTGAGCGGCACGGGCACCGCGGGCGGCGGCCATCGCAGCTCGCCGCCGATCCGGTCGGCGAGCCAGTGCGCGCCGCAGCCCTTCGCCAGCCGGTAGGACTCGCGGAGCCGGTCGTCGGCACCGGGTGCCCGCCGCGCGCGCAGCAGCCGCGCCTGGTCGAGCAGGGCCTTCGCCAGTTCGAGGCGGTCGCCGGAGCCCTGCAGCGTCTCCACCGCCTCGTCCACCAGCTCCGCCTGCTCGGGCAGCGGCGCCAGCGCCGCCCGCAGCCGCAACGCCCTGCTGAGCGCGCCGGGGGCGCCCCACGCGCGTGCGTGCTCGTGCTCCTGGCGGAGCACCGCGCGCGCCGAATCGGGGTCGCCGAGCCTGCGGTGCAGCCTGGCCGCCCACGGCCG
Source organism: Amycolatopsis minnesotensis (assembly GCF_039529815.1). Lineage (NCBI taxonomy): Bacteria > Bacillati > Actinomycetota > Actinomycetes > Pseudonocardiales > Pseudonocardiaceae > Amycolatopsis > Amycolatopsis minnesotensis. The sequence goes on from NZ_BAAANN010000007.1 coordinate 16,558, forward strand.
CCACGGGAACAGCACCGGGTTGTCCCAGCCCGCGGCGGCCAGCGCGGTCGCGCAGCCCAGCACGTTCTCCAGCGCGCCGCGGGGATTTTCCCGCTCGGCCACCGCGCCGCGCAGCAGGGAGACGGTCGCCCGCAGGTGCAGGCCCGCTTCGTCGCGGGGCGGCAGCGCGGCCCCGGCGAGCAGCGCGGCCCCGAGCTGGTGGTCCCGCACCGTCATCGCGACCGAGGCCAGCGCGGTGACCGGCACCTCGCTCACCCGCAGCACGTCCTCGCCGAGCAGGTCGAACGCCAGCCAGGCGGCGGTCGCCGCGGGCGCGTGCCGCCCCAGCCCGGCCAGCATCACCGCGCGCAGGCACAGCACGGTCGCGCGGTCGACCCCGGTGACGCCGTCGGCTTCGAGCGCTTCCAGCGCGCCGTCCAGCCAGGCGAGCGCGTGTTCGGCGCCGCCGGTCGCGACGAGGGTGGACAGCAGCAGGGCGGGCGTCGTGCCCGCGTCCCGGCGAAGGGCGGGTTCGTGCCGGAGCAGGAACTCGGCGGGGGCCGACAGCTCCGCCGCGGTCCCGCCTGCCCCGACCGCGCTCGTGTAGAGCAGCACCGCGGCCAGTTCGCGCTCGGCGTCGGTGTCCACCGGCGGCTTCCCGCCGAACCCGGCCAGCCGTTCCCGCGCCGACTCCGCCGCACCGGGCGCCTCGCACCGGCTGTACCGGCGCCGCGCTTCGAGCCGCACGTCGACCGACGGCTCCAGCCACGTGCGCCCGGCGTCGCGCTCGTGGACGCGCGCCACGAGCCGCGCCGACGCCGACGCCTTGGCGGAGCGGAAGGCGGTCAGCGGGAGCATCGCGAGCGCTTCGGCGCGTTCCGGCGCGGACGGCAGCCCCTCCACCGCGCGCGCGACGTGCCGGAGCGCGGCATCGGCGTCGAACCGCCGCTCGGCGGCGGCCAGGTCCACCAGCAGCCGCGCCCGATCGGCGCCGTCGTGGTCGTAGGCGCGCAACGCGCGGCGCAGGTACCCCGCCGCGCGCACCGGTTCGGACCGCTCGACCGCCACCTCGGCGGCGGCGCGCAGTTCCTCCACCGCCCAGCCCGGTTCCGCGCCGGGCGGCACCGCGAGGAGCCGGTCGGCGACCTGGAGGACATGGGATCCCGTCTCCTGCACCGCGTCGGCGGCGAGGAGCTGCAGCCGGTCGTGCTCCGCCGCGGGCATCAGCGCGAGAACCACCTCCCGCAGCACCGGTGCGGCGTACCGCGGCGGGCCGACCGGGGAGAGCAGCCCCAGCGCGGCGAGCTGGCGGCACGCCTCGGCGACCGTGACCGGCCCGGTGTCGTCGATCCGCTCGACGAGCGCGTGACTCGCTTCGGTGCCGAGCACCGCCACGATCCTGGCGCAGTCCGCGGCGCGCGCGGGCATGGCGGCCAGTGCCGCCGCGACGCGTTCCCGCAACCGCCACGAGCGGCCGGCCAGTCCCGACACCAGTTTTCCGCGCTCCGCTGGTACCCCGTGGACGGCGAGGTCGTGCAGTGCCGCGTCCAGGCACAGCGGCGAGCCCGCCGTGGCCGTCCGCAGCGCGCCCGCGAGCTCCTCGTGCGCGGAGTCGCCGAGCCGGTCGGCGAGCAGCTCCCGCACCGCGCCGACGGTCAGCGGGGCGAGCTGGTGGTGCCAGGTCGCCGAGCCCGCGACCGCGCGGACCGCCGGTGCCGCCGAGCCGGGATCGCCGTCGCGCACCGTGCACACCAGCGCGACGGGCAGTCCGGCGATCTCCAGCGCCCAGTCGCCGAGCACCGCGGCCGACGCGGCGTCCGCCCAGTGCAGGTCGTCGACCAGCACCACGAGGGGGCTGCCGAAACCGGTGTCCCGCACCAGATCCGCGAGCGCGGGCACGGCGCCGGGAACGAGCTGCGGCAGGACGCTCCGCTCCTCGCCGTCCAGCGCCGACGCCGAGGCGGACAGCACGCGCGCGCCCGCGTCGGCGGCTCGTTTCCCCGTTTCGCCCAGCAGCGCGGACTTCCCGGCCCCGAGCGGGCCGCCGAGCACCGTCACCGAACCGCGGCCGGTCATCGCCGCGCGCAGTGCCCTGTCCAGCGCGTCCAGCTCGCGGTCCCGTTCGAGGAGCCGCCCCGTCATCCGTCCGCCCGCAGCGCCTCGGCGAGCTGATCGCGTCCCCCGATGCCGAGCTTGCGGTAGACCTGGGTCAGGTGCAGCTCGACGGTCCGCTTGCGCACCGCGAGCCGTGCCGCGATGCCCGCGTTGGACACGCCCCGCGCGGCGAGCTCGGCGACCCGGCGCTGCGAGTGGGAAAGCCCGCGCTGCGCCGGAACCGGGCCCGCGTCGATCCGGCCGCCGAACTCGGCGAGGCACGGCGCCAGCTCGTCCCAGCCGTGCCGGGTGGTCAGCGCGTCCGCCAGCTCCACCGCCGCGCGCGCCTCGGCGGGCCTGCCGTCGGCCAGCCTCGCCTCGGCCAGCTCCAGCAGCGCCTGGCCGTAGGACGCGCGGGGCGTGGCCCTGGCGAGCAGTTCGACCGCCTTGTTCAGGTGCTCGCGGCCGTCCTCGGTCCCGCCGAGCAGCCGCGCGGCGCACAGCCGGGCCTTGCCTTCGGCGGCGGGGGTGCCCCACTCGCGCGCCAGCACGATCTCCTCCGCCACCAGCGCGCTCGCCGCGGCCGTCTCGCCGACGGCGTGCAGGCAGTGCGCGGCTTCACCGCGCCACGGCAGGAACTCCGTGTTCCGCCAGCCCCGCGACGACATCTGGCGGCCTGCTTCGCGGAACCTGGCCAGCGCCTCCCGCGGGCGTTCTTCGGCGGACAGCAGGAGCCCGTGCGCGTAGGTGAGGCAGATCGCGCCGATACCGCGGCCGACCCGGAACGGCGCCAGCGCCAGCGCTTCCCGCGCCATGGCCGGGTCGCCTGCCCGGACGTGCGCGATCGCCTCGACGGCGAGCAGCCGCGACCGCAGGGTGGGATGCCAGTAGTCCAGCGGCAGCTCGTCGCGCAGGGCCCGCACGTCCGTCCGGCCGCGGTCCCACGAGCGCGCCGCCATCGACAGCTCGGCCCTGGCCAGCATGAGCCGCGCGGTGAAGACCTTGCCGCCGGTGCGCCGCGACGCCTTGACGAAGCGCTCGACGTGCTCCGCCGCCTCTTCGATGTCGTCGGTGAGCTGGAGCGCGAAGGCGGCGGCCACGGCGGCGCTGACCGGGACGGGGTCCCCGGTCGCGGTGAGCACGGCGCGCGCGAGGCCGCGCACCCTGGACGGGCGGGATCCGCGCAGGGCGAGGCGCAGCGCCGCGACGGCGGCGGGCGCGGGCGCGGCGGGGCGCTCGGGCACCGGCGGCATGGTCGCGCTGCCCAGCCCGGCATCGCCGGAAAGATGGTCACCGGCGAGCCAGTACAGCCCGACCAGCCCGTCTCTGTCCTCTTCGGACAGACACGGATCGCCGAAGGTGCCCGCGATCCCCCGCCGGACGGCGAGCCCGTCGCCCCTGGCCACCAGCAGATCGGCGGCGTGCACCCGGTGGTGGCCGCGATCGTCGCCCGGCACGCCCCGCAGCACCTGCGCGAGGTGGCGGCAGCCGGCCCCGGTCTCGCCGGGAAGTTCGGCGGCGCCCAGCTCCGACAGCACTTCCGCGCGTTCGCGCGGCGGCGGGTCCTCCCGCAGGAGCCGGGACAGCAACGCGGTGCCGTCCCGCGCGGCGCCTTCGGCGAACGCGGCCCTGGCACCGGCTCGCAGCGCGTCGCGCACCCACGGCACCCGGATCGGCCCCGCCCGCAGCAGGATCATCGCCACGTCCACCGCGGGCAGGCCCGCGTCCCTGCCCAGCGCGGCGGCGCGGGCGATCAGCGTGTCGCGGGCGGGCTCGGCCAGTTCGGCGAGGACCTCGTGCGCGGCGGGGGTCCACGGCGCGCCGCGGACCCCGCCGTCGGCGAGGCCGAGCGACCGCAACCGGCCGAGCGCCTCCGACACGTCGTCCTGGCAGGCGAGCTGCGCCACGAGCCGCTCGCCCAGCCTGCCGTCCCCCGCCGCGAGCGCGCGCAACACCGGTGAGAGCGACGGCGGCATCCCGTCCAGCAGGCGCCTCGTGCGGTCCCCGGCGACCATCGCGCGGCATTCGCCGAGCGTCCCGTGCCCCGCGGCCACGAACCGCGCGGCTTCGACGAGTTCGGCGACGCGCACGGGGCCGGTCCGCGGCACGGGGCGCACGCCCAGCTCGGCGAGCACCGCCGCGGCGCCGTCCTGGCTGAGCGGGCCGAGGTCCATCCGGTGCACGCCTTCGATGGCGAACACCGGGTCGTCGCCGGATTCGAGCGCCGCGGTACCGGCGAGCACGAGCAGTCCCGGCGCGCCACCGCCCGGCGCCGCCAGCGCGCGGAGCCACCGGCGGGACTCCTGATCGGCCCAGTGCACGTCGTCGACCAGCACCACGGGCGAGGCGGAACCCAGCCCGCGCCAAAGCCGCCCCGGATCGGCGCGCAGCCGTCGCGCCACCGCGCCCGGCACGTCGCCGGTGCGGCACCGCGCGCCGAGCACGGGGTGCCCGGCCAGCCTGGCGAGCCGCGCGAACTCCCCGAGCAGCGCGGTGCGCCCGGTGCCGGGCGCGCCTTCGACCAGTACCGTCGCGGCGCGGCCCGACGCCAGCCCGTCGCGGAGGTGCTGGAACGAGGACAGCTCGGCATCGCGCTCGATCAAGCCGCTATCCGGCGAGATCACGATGGCCCCCGTCCAGGTCGAGCGCGGCGGGCAGCTCGGCGCGGCCGTCGACGGCGAGCTTCCGGTAGACGTTGGTGAGATCCAGTTCGACGGTGCGCGCGGAGACGAAGAGCTGCTTGGCCACCTCGCGGTTGCTCGCCCCCCGCGCCACCAGCCCGGCGACCGCGCGCTCCCGTTCGGTCAGCGCGAACGCGGACCGCCTCGCCACCCGCGTCATCCGGCCGCCTGCCGAGCCGAGCGCGTCGCGGGCGCTCACCGCGAGCCGCTGCCATCCCGCGTTCTCGCACAGCGAGGCGGCGGACCGCAGGTGCCTGCGCGCGCCCTTGCGGTCCCCGCGGCGGAGCAGTTCCTTGCCGAGCAGGTACTCGGCCCTGGCGTGCTCCAGCCTCGACGAAGAGGTGGCGAGCACCCGGCAGGCTTCGTCCAGTGCTTCGACCGCCGCCTCGCCCGCGGCGGCCGCGCCCTCGGCGAGCAGCACCAGCCCGCGCGCCCTCGGCGTCGGCCACCGCTCGGCCAGCTCGCGGCCGATCTCGACGTACCTGGCCGCGGACATCCGCTTACCGGACTCCACCAGCGTCAGCGCGGACTGGAACCACCACGGCGCCAGCACCGGGTTCGCGATGCCCGCTTCCTCCTGCCACCGCCCGCATTCGGCGAGCAGGAGCAGCGCGGCCTGCCAGTCGCCGCGGCGCGCGCTGATCCGCCCCAGCCACAGCAGCCGCAGCGGCGTCTCCCAGCGGTGGCCGGTGACGTGCCCGCCGGCACCGTCGGCGCGGGTGGTCCCGGCACCGGTCCGCAGCACCCGTTCGGCGGCGGCCAGCTCGTCGTCGAAGTAGAGCGCCGCGGCCAGCGCGACGCGCACCACGCCCGCCTCCGGCGAGCCGATCAGGCGGCCGGCGCCGAGCACCGACACCCTCGCGTCGACGGCGGCGGACCGCGGCTCGCCGCTTTCCCGCAGCACGAGCGAGCGCACCGCGAGCGCCACCCCGGTGGCCATCGTGTCGCCCCCGCTGACCGTGCCGGCCACCGCGGCGTCCAGCGCGCGCACGCTGCTCGGGATGTCGTCGGCGAGGTGGAGCATGGCGCCGAGGTCGAGCAGCGCGGGCGAGGACAGCGCCCGGTCGTGCCGGAGGACGCCCCGCGCCGTGCTGACGGCGACTTCGAGCTGGCGTCCCGACATCGCCAGCCGCATCGCGGTGCGCACCGCGGGTTCCGCCCGGGACAGCGGCGGCTCACCGGACGCCGCGCCGGTGACCTCCGAAAGCGCGCGGGTCGCCGCCTTGCGCGAGGCCGCGAGCCCGACGAGCGCCGCGACGGCGAGCGACCGCGGCGACGCCCCGCCGTGCACCCGCGCGAGCAGGTCCTTGGTCCGGTCCATCGCCGCACCGGTTTCACCGGGCCGGGTCGCTTCCGCGGCGGCGAAGAGCGCGACCGCGGCCCGCGTCGCGGCGGGTGTCGCCGACTTCGGCGCGAGCGCGGCGAACTCGGTGGCGGCCCCGCCGGGGTCGACCGTGAGCAGCGCCCTGGCCAGCAGCTCCCGGTCGGGGTGACCGAGCGGTGTCCCGGCGAGCACCGGGCGCAGGAACCGGGCCGCGTCCTGGATCCGGCCGCGGTGGAGGGCCGCGTCGGCGGCCTCGGCCAGGGTGGCGCGCATCCACGGCTCCGACGGCCGCGGCAGCGCGACGAGCAGTTCGGCCACCTCGTGCACCGGGCGCGCGGCCTCGTCGAGCAGGCGCGCGGCACTCGCACGGCGCTCCGCGAGCTCCCCTTCCGGCACGGTTTCGAGCAGGCGCGCGCGGGCGGGGCCGGTCCAGAAGGCCCCCGCCGGGCGCAGTGCTTCGAACGCGGCCTCGACCTTGACGGCAGGCAGCCCGGACAACGCGGCGACCAGGTCGTGGTCGGCGTCGCCGAGCACCGCGGCGGCGAGCACGACGGCACGGCCGCCGTCGAGGCGCTCGGCGAGGTCGAGCGGGCGGCGCGCGACCGGGGCGGCCTCGTCGCGGCCCAGCGCGAGCACCACCGTCCTCGGCATCGAGGCGATCTCGGCGAGTGCCGCGTCGGCCTCGGCCCTCGGCGCCGCCACGCGCGCCAGCACCAGGCACAGCGGCAGGCCGGGGCCGCCCCGCAGCAGCGAGCCGAACAGGCGGAGCGTGCGGACGTCGCACCACTGGGCGTCGTCGACGAGCACGGTGACCGGGCCGTCGGCGAGCAGGTCCGTCAGCGCGGCGCGCGGAGCCCGGTTTCCCGCGATCGCGCGCCCTGCCGTGGCGAGCAGGCCCCGCACGGCGGCGAACTCCTCGTCCGCGGTGTCCGTGGTGCAGCAGAAGCGGAGCAGCGAGGCAGGCGGCAGCTCGCCGCCGAACCGCCCGAGCACGGCGCTGGTCCCGCTACCGGGGCGCCCTTCGAGGATGCTCGCGCAGGACGCGCCGCCGACGGCCGCGGCGTGCTGGCCCGCCAGCGCGTCGAGCACACGTGCATACGCACGCGGCGGGTCGTCCTGCCGACGACGGTTCAAGGTCAGTCCCCCCAGCGCCCAGCACAAAGCGAGTCACAAGGTGTTCCCCAGAACACGGCGCGGTCGCGGACTACGGGCCCGACCACCGGATGCACACTCCACCCAGAACGGACACGCTACCTCACGGGAGGTGCCGTAGTCAGCCCGTCACGCGGTCCGCGCCCCGGATCCCACCGCGCGGAACCCAGCGGAAACGGGCGGACGGGCCCGCCCGCCCGTCAGCGGGCGGCGACCCGTTCCAGCGCGTCCGCCGCGAGCCGCTCGCCGCCGGAGGCCAGCACCGCCTCCCGCATGCGCGCCACCTCGGCGGCGATCTTGCCGTCGGTCGAAACGGCGAAGACGGCGTCCCGCACGTCGTCGCCGGTCACCTCGCCGAGCAGCGCCGTGCCGAGGCCGAGCGCCTGCACGTGCCGCGCGAGCACGACGGCGTCGGGCTGCTGGGGGACGGTGACGACGGGCACGCCGTGCGCGAAGGTCTCCATCAGCGTGCCGGTCCCCGCCTGGCACACCACCACGTCGACGTGCGGGAGCACCGCGCCGTAGTCGAGCCAGGCGTGCATTTCGACGTTCTCGGGCAGGTCCGCCGCGACCGCGGGGTCCACCTCGCCGCCGATCGCCATCAGCACCCGCCATCCGGTGCCCTCGAACGCGCGGCCGCACGAGCGGAAGAACTCCGGGCCGTTGTCCGACGACGTGCTGAGCGACAGGAGCACGGTGCCCTTGGCGCCGGGCGCCGCCCAGCGCGCCGAGTCCGGGGGCGCGACCGGCGGGCCGCCCACCGGGCCGACGAACACGAAGTCCTCGCCGAAGCACTCGGGCCGCGGCTGGAAGGCGCGCGGGACGAACACGAGGTTCGCCGCGACCTCGCCGCCGGTCCTGATCCGCTCCATGCCCGCCGCGTCCACTCCGTACTCGGCCAGCGTCGCCAGCACGCTCCGGTAGCTCGCCACGACCTTCGGATGGGACGGGTCGAGTTCCGGCGCGTCCTCGGAGTCGGCTTCGCTGCCGTTGAGCGGGACTTCGTCGTTGCCGGCGAGCCCGGCGAAGAGCCGCACCACCGGGCATCCCGCGCGCTCGGCCAGCAGGCGGCTCACCGCGGTGCTGAGCGCGTCCTCCACGACGACGTCGATCCGCCGGTCGGCGAGCTCGCGCCACGCGGCGGGCAGCGCGGCGAACCCTTCTTCGAAGTAGTGCACCAGCACCTCGGCCAGCTCGTCCCCGGTGCGGATGAGGGGAACCACCGCGGGGAACGAAGAGGGATACGTGATCACCCGCGCGCCGGTCGCGGCGACGTCGTCGGCGAACCGCTCGGCGACCACATAGGACACTTCGTGCCCGCGGGAAAGCAGTTCCCGCACCACGGGCAGCGTCGGCCGGAGGTGGCCGAACCCGGGAAAACTGAAGAAGACGATGTGCTCACCGGAGGGGTCCACGACCGGCACACTAGGACGCCGGTGCCGGTTTTCCCACTGGCACAAGGCAAGTCGAGGGGTTCCCCTAGTGCGGGCACCGCGGAACGGCCTAGCACGGCAGTACTGAGAAATCTCCTAGGAACCGTGTCCGGGGCGGCCCAGATCTCAGAATTCCGCCTAGTTTCGGCGCGTTAACAATAGACCCGTCTCCGAACTCCGTTGCCCCCATGAGCATGAGGTGAACCGATGGAGCGTCAGTCAGGAACCGGGCTGCTCCGCATTCCCGACGGGACGCTGCCCCGTCGGCTCGCGAGATCCGCGGCGGCCGTCGAAGGCGGCGCCACGCCGAACGCCGTCGTCGAATCCTGGATCACCGAACGCAACCTCGCCCACCGGCACGAAGTGCGCCGCATCGAGTTCGGCGACCTGCGCCAGTGGGGGTTCGACGACGTGACCGGCGACCTCCGCCACCGGAGCGGGCGGTTCTTCGGCGTCGAAGGACTGGAGGTCCATTCCGACTACGGGCCGGTTCCGCACTGGTCGCAGCCGATCATCAACCAGCCCGAGATCGGGATACTCGGCATCCTCGTCTGCGAAATCGACGGCGTGCTGCACTGCCTGATGCAGGCGAAGTCGGAGCCGGGCAACGTCAACGGCGTGCAGATCTCGCCGACCGTGCAGGCGACGAAGAGCAACTACACCAGGGTGCACGGCGGGCGCTCGGTCCCCTACCTCGACCACTTCGTCGACCCCGCACCGGAACGCGTGCTCGCCGACGTGCTGCAGTCCGAACAGGGCTCGTGGTTCTACCGCAAGCGGAACCGCAACATGATCGTCGAGGTCGACGCACGCGACATCGGCCTGGAGGTGCCGGAGGACTTCCGCTGGCTCACCCTCGGCCAGCTGCACGAGCTGCTCGGCAAGGACGACCTGATCAACATGGACGCCAGGACCGTGCTGTCGTGCATGCCGGCCGGGATCGAGGGCACCGAAGCCGACGCGGTCAGCGACCTCGCCGCGGCCGTCGCGCGCTCTTCGGAACAGGCGGCGGGCTCGCTGCACACCACGACGGAAGCGCTGAGCTGGATCACGTCGAGACAGACGCAGCACCAGGTGCGGACGAAGCCGATGCCGTTGAACGCGGTGCGGGGCTGGGTCCAGTCCCCCACCGAGATCGCGCACGAGCTCGGCCTGTTCTTCACCGTGATCGCGGTGGACATCACCACGAACGGGCGCGAAGTCTCCCAGTGGACCCAGCCGCTCGTCCGTCCACACGGGATGGGACGGCTGGCGCTGTTCGTCAAGCGCGTCGACGGCGTGTTGCACGCACTGCTCAACGCCAGGGTCGAACCCGGCTACCTCGACGTGGTCGAACTGGCCCCGACGGTGCAGTGCACCCCGGAGAACTACGTGCTGACCCCGGAGGCGGACCGCCCGCCGTTCCTGGACGTCGTGCTGCGGACGCGGCCGGAGCAGGTCCTGTTCGAAGCGCGACTTTCCGAGGAGGGCGGGCGCTTCCACCACGCGTCCAGCCGGTACCAGATCATCGAAGTGCCCTCCGGCTTCCCGGACACCGAACTGGAGGACTACCAGTGGCTCACCCTGAACCAGCTCAACGAGCTGCTGCGGCACAGCCATTACGTGAACGTGCAGGCGCGCAGCCTGATCGCGTGCCTGCGGGGCCTGCGATGACGCGCGCGCTCCGCCTCGGCCTGATCGGCGTCTCCTCGATCGCGCGGCGCCGCACGGTGCCCGCGATCCGGACCGTCGGCTCGCTCGCGATCACCGCCTGCGCGGCGCGCGATCTGGAGCGCGCCAAGGAGTTCGCCGGAAAGCTCGACGCCGACGCGATGACCTACGACGAGATCCTGGCCAGCCCGGACATCGACGCGGTCTACGTCTCGCTGCCGAACGGCCTGCACCACGAGTGGGCGCGCAGGGCGCTGCTGGCGGGCAAGCACGTGTTCTGCGAGAAACCGCTCACCACCAAGGCGGCGCACACCGACGAGCTGATCGCGCTGGCCGCCGAGCGCGGGCTGACGCTGCACGAGAACTTCATGTTCGTCCACCACCCGCAGCACGCGCGCGTCCGCGAACTCGTCGACGGCGGGCGCCTCGGCGAACTCCGCGGGTTCGCCGCGTCGTTCGGGATCCCGCCGCTGCCGCCGGAGGACGTCCGCTACCGCGCCGATCTCGGCGGCGGCGCGCTGGTCGACGTCGGCGTGTACCCGTTGCGCTCGGCGAGGCTCCTGCTCGGCGACGGCCTCACCGTCGCCGGCGCGACGCTGACCATCGACACCGGCCGCGGCGTCGACGTCGGCGGGCACGTGCTGCTGGTGTCCCGCAGCGGGGTGTCGGCCTCGCTCGAATTCGGCTTCCGGCACAGCTACCGGTCGCGGTACCGGTTGTGGGGCAGTTCCGCCGCGCTCTCGCTCGACCGCGCGTTCACCCCGCCCGCCACGAGGCAGCCGGTGCTGCGCATCGAAGAACAGGACCACGTCGAGGAGATCTCGTTGCCCCCAGCCGACCAGTTCGCCATCGCGGCGTCGAGGTTCGCCGACGCCGCGCTCGGCACCGGCGACCCGGCGCTGACCGCGGAGCTGAACGCGTCCACCGCCGATACCGCGCACCTGGTCGAAGCGGTGCTGTCGAAGGCGATCCGGATCGACGAAAGCGGGGGCAGGCTCTGATGGAGATCATCGGCAACGGGTTCCTCGCGGGGCACGCGACGGGCTACTTCGGCGACCGGCACCCCGACGTGACGTTCATCGCCGCGGGCGTCTCCGGCGTGCACATCACCGACGTGTCCGAGTTCGAGCGCGAGGCGTCACTGGTCTACGACGTGATCCGCCGCTGCAAGGCCGAGGGCCGCACGGTGATCTTCCTGTCGACCGCGTCGTCCGGCATGTACGGCGCCGACGGCTCGCGCGGCACCGAGGGCGGCCCGGTGTTCCCGCTCAGCGCGTACGGCAGGCACAAGCTCGGCCTGGAGCACGTGTGCGCGGTGTCCGAGGCGAGCTGGCTGGTGCTCCGGCTGTCCCATATCGTCGGCTCCGGCCAGCAGCCGCACCAGCTCCTGCCCTCGCTCACCCGGCAGCTGCTGTCCGGGCTGGTGAAGGTCTACACGGGAGTGTCCCGCGACCTGCTCGACGTCAACGACATGCTGGCCATCCTCGACGCGCTGCTCACCGGCGGGGTGCGGAACGAGGTGATCAACCTCGCCTCCGGCAGGTCCGAGGCCGTCGAGTACATAGTGGACGAACTGGAAGCGAGGCTCGGCGTCGAGGCGGAGCGCCAGACGATCCGCACCCCGGCCAAGTTCGCCACGATCAACGTGGACAAGCTCCGCGACCTCGTCCCCGGTTTCGACGAGTTCGGGTTCGGCCGCACGTACCTGCACTCGTTGCTGGACCGGAACATCACCGAACTCGCCGACCGCGCGAAGAACCACCTCGCTCTCACCCCGTGACCGCGTTCATCGACTCCAAGAGGTAGGCATGAAAGGCATCATTCTCGCCGGCGGTGCCGGGACCAGGCTGCACCCGGTGACGCTCGCCGTCTCCAAGCAGCTCGTCCCGGTCTACAACAAGCCGATGATCTACTACCCGTTGTCCGTGCTGATGCTCGCCGACATCACCGATATCCTGATCATCACCACCCCGACCGACCTGCCCGCGTTCCGGCGCCTGCTCGGCGACGGCTCGTGGCTCGGCCTCACCATCGACTACGCCGAGCAGCCGGAGCCGAACGGCCTCGCGGAGGCGTTCCTGATCGGCGCCGACCACATCGGCGACGAGGACTGTGCGCTGATCCTCGGCGACAACATCTTCCACGGCCCGGGTTTCTCCCAGCTCCTGCAGGACAAGGCGCACGACCTCAAGGGCTGCGTGCTGTTCGGCTACCCGGTGTCCGACCCGCACCGCCACGGCATCGGCGAGGTCGACGAAAACGGCAACCTCGTTTCGCTGGAGGAAAAGCCGGCGAACCCGAAGTCCAACCGGGCCGTCACCGGGCTGTACTTCTACGACAACGACGTGGTGCAGTTCGCGCGCAGCCTGGAGCCCTCCGCGCGCGGCGAGCTGGAGATCACCGACCTGAACCGGATCTACCTGGAGCGCGGCCGCGCCACCGTGGTCGACCTCGGCCGCGGGTTCGCCTGGCTCGACACCGGCACGCACGACTCGCTGCTCGACGCGGGCCAGTACGTCCGCACGCTCGAAGAGCGCCAGGGCGTGCGGATCGCGTGCCTGGAGGAGATCGCGCTGCGCCGCGGTTTCATCTCGCCGCAGCAGTGCTACGACCTCGGCGAGCGGATGGGCAACTCGGGTTACGCCAAGTACGTCATGGAAATCGCCCGGTCCGCCGGTGCGGGGAGGAACTGAGAAGATGCGCGTGCTGGTCACCGGCGGCGCCGGTTTCATCGGCTCCAACTTCGTCCGCGCGGTTCTCGGCGGCCGCTACCCCGGCTTCGAGCCCGACGAGCTCGTGGTGCTGGACAAGTTCACCTACGCGGGCAACCGCGCCAACCTCGCTCCGGTCGCCGAGGACGAGCGGCTCCGCGTGGTGCGCGGCGACATCTGCGACCCCGCGATCGTCAAGCAGGAGATGCCCGGCACCGACCTGGTCGTGCACTTCGCCGCCGAGTCTCATGTGGACCGTTCGATCGCGGGCGCGGCCGAGTTCGTGCAGACCAACGTGGTCGGCACCCAGACCCTGTTGCAGGGCGCGCTCGAAGCCGAGGTGGGCCGTTTCGTGCACGTGTCCACCGACGAGGTGTACGGCTCGATCGACGAGGGCTCGTGGCCCGAAGACCACCCGCTCGCCCCGAATTCGCCCTACGCGGCGTCGAAGGCGTCGTCGGACCTGATCGCCAGGGCGTTCCACATCACGCACGGCATGCACGTCTCGATCACCCGCTGCTCCAACAACTACGGCCCGTACCAGTACCCGGAAAAGGTCATCCCGCTGTTCGTGACCAACCTGATGGACGGCCACCAGGTCCCGCTGTACGGCGACGGCCTGAACGTCCGCGACTGGCTGCACGTCGACGACCACTGCGCGGGCATCCAGCTCGTGGCCCGCCACGGCAGGCCCGGCGAGGTCTACAACATCGGCGGCGGCACCGAGCTGACCAACCGCGACCTGACCACCCGCCTGCTGGAGATCACCGGCCGCGACGAGTCCGCGATCCGCCCGGTCGCCGACCGCAAGGCCCACGACCGCCGCTACTCGGTCGACATCACCAAGATCTCGGCCGAACTCGGCTACCGCCCGCAGGTCGGCGTCGAACAGGGCCTGCGCGACACCGTCGCCTGGTACCGCGACAACCGCTCCTGGTGGGAACCGCTGAAGGCCGGGTAAGTCCCGTTCCACCGTTCCGCGGCAGGTTTCCGCCCTGCCGCGGGGCGGTGCGCCACCCTCCGCTCCGCCGCACAGCCTGCCACAACGGCATCACGATGGCATCACGACGGCACCACGACGGAACGGGAGCCGAACAACAACCGGGACCGGCACTGCGCCGGGAACGATGATCAGAGGTTTCCGGTCCGTTGGCGTGCCGTAAACCTGGACCGCGCGCCCGAACACGCGAGAGCGCAAAACGCAAGAAAACCACACGAAGGCACCACTTCGTACAACCAACGACCCCCCAAACAGAACCCTACCCGCCCCCACCGATAAAACCCCAGAGACCGAGACCGAGACCGAGACAGAGACAGGTCAACGACGAGATTCCATCAGCGAAACCACCGCGTCCTCCAAGCTGCCCCGCCGAGAACACAGCTCGTGCAGCCGAATCCCGCGCTCCCTGGCAACAGTCCCCGCTCGCGCAGCGTCGATTCCAGTAACCGTCAAAGCGCCACCCCCCGCGGAGTCCACCGTCGCACCGATCGAGGTCAACGCGTCGGTGAGCTCGGCCGCGTCGGGCGAGACGACCCGGACGTGGCGGCGTGCGCGGTGCGCCACGAGCCGGGTGACCGGCACGTCGGCGACGATCCGGCCGTCGCCGATCACCAGTACCTGCTCCGCGGTCTCCTCCAGTTCGGCCAGCACGTGGCTGGACACGAACACCGTCCTGCCCTCGCCCGCGAGATCCTGCAGCAGTGTGCGCATCCAGCGGATGCCCTCGGGGTCGAGCCCGTGCAGCGGCTCGTCGAACAGCAGGACCGGCGGGTCGCCGAGCAGTGCGGTGGCGATGCCGAGGCGCTGGCGCATCCCGGTGGACAGCGCGGTGATGCGGCGGCCCGCGGCGTCGGCGAGACCGACCATGCCGAGCACCTCGCCGACCCGGGAGTCCGGGATCCGCGCGCCCTTGGCGATCCAGCGGAGGTGGTCGCGGGCGGACCGCCTGCCGGACACGGCGTCGGCCTCGAGCAGCGCACCCACTTCGCGCAGCGGCGCCGCCAGCTCCCGGTACGACTTCCCGCCGACGGTCACCGAGCCCTCGCTGGGGCGGTCGAGGCCGAGGATCAGGCGCATCGTGGTGGACTTGCCGGCGCCGTTCGGCCCGACGAAACCGGTGACCACACCCGGCCGGACGGTGAACGAGGCGCCGTCGAGCGCGGTGGTCCGCCGATACCGCTTCACGAGCCCCGTCGCTTCGATCATCGGCTCCCGCTTCCCTGAACGTCAACGAGAGTTCACGGTACCGCCATTCCCCCACCGGTTGCCTAGCCGAAATAGTCGCATGTGGACCCGACGAAAGTTGTTCGCGAACCACCGTTTCTAGATGATCTCCCCGAACCCTCCCCGGCACGGCCCGCACGGTTGACCTGCCTCGTCCCGATGTCCCAGGCTGCCCTGGAAAGGTCTGGACAAGAGGGGAAGCGACGATGCACAGCGGCACCTTCGCCATCGGGGGCGACGTCGCGGTCAACCGGATCGGCTACGGCGCGCTCCGGCTCACCGGTGAAGGCGGCTGGGGCGGCCCCGCCGACCGGGACGGTGCCGTGCGCGTGCTGCGGCGCGCCGTCGACCTCGGTGTCGACCTCATCGACACCGCGGACGCCTACGGCCCCGGCTCCAACGAGGAGCTGATCGCCGAGGCGCTGCACCCGTATCCGGATGGCGTGGTGATCGCGACGAAAGCGGGCCAGTGCCGCCCCGGCCCCGGCAAATGGGTGCCGCTCGGCCGCCCCGAATACCTGAAGCAGCAGGCGGAACTGAGCCTGCGCCGGTTGCGGCTCGACCGGATCGACCTGTTCCAGCTACACCGGATCGACCCGCTGGTACCCGCCGCCGAGCAGATCGACGCGCTGAAGGAGCTGCGGGACGAGGGCAAGATCCGGCACATCGGGCTGTCCGAAGTCACCATCGCCGAGCTGGAGGCCGCGCGGACGAGGGCCGGGATCGCGACCGTGCAGAACCGCTACAACGTCGTCGACCGCCGCCACGACGCGCTGCTGGAGCACTGCGAGCGCGCCGGGATCGGTTTCCTGCCATGGCATCCGGTCGACCAGGGCGGCCTCGCGCGCGCCGCCGGTGGTGCCGTGCGCGAAGTCGCCGACGAACTCGGCGCCACCCCGTCGCAGGTCGGGCTGGCCTGGCTGCTGCACCGGTCGCCGTCGACCGTGCTCATCCCCGGCACCGCGGATCCGGCCCACCTGGAGCAGAACTGCGCGGCGGGCGCGCTCACGCTGTCCTCGGACCAGCTCGCCCGCCTGGCCTGACGCGCGATGGCCCAATGCCCCGAAGGGGCCCTTCGCGGCATCTATGTCCCCGAAGGGCCCCTTCAGGGCATACACGCCGCCTTCCCCGCCCTCGCAACGCGCGGCATGCCGAAGCTGACGCCCCGAAGGCCACCTTCGCGGCATCAGACTCCCCGAAGGCGACCTTCAGGGCACGCACAACGGGACCCCACCTCGGCCTCCATAACAGCAACCTTCAAAAAATGCGCACGCCGATCCCGGCGAAATGAACGGCCGAAGCTGACGCCCCGAAGGGCACCTTCACGGCGTCAGATTCGCTCAAGGGCCCCTTCAGGGCATCAGCACAGGAACGCGGCAGGTACCCGGAAGCACAGAAAGCTCGCGAAGGCCACATCCACGGCGTTTTCGCGTGCCCCGAAGGCATCCCGCAGGGCACGCGAAAACGCCCCATGACGTCTAGCGGCCCAGTTCGCTTTCGATGGCGTCGAACAGTTCGTCGTCGCTCACCGCGCCCAGGTCTTCCCGCTCCTCCTGCTCCGCCGGGCGCTCCCCGCGCACCTGGCGGGTCAGGTCGGCGAGCCGCCGTTCCACCAGCAACCGGTCGGTCGCGGCGAGATCGGCTTCGGCCAGCGCGCCGAACAACCGGTCCAGGCCGGCCACGATCGTCTCGACCCCGGACTCGTCCGCGCCGAGCGCGCGCAGCAGGTGATCGGCGAGCGCGGCGGGCGTCGGGTGGTCGAACACCAGCGAAGCGGGCAGGGTCAGGCCGGTCGCACCGGCCAGTTCCGTGCGCAGCTCCACCGCGGTGAGCGAGTCGAAGCCGAGTTCCTTGAACGCCTGCGACGGCGCCACCTTCGCCACGTCGCCGAACCCGAGCACCCGCGCGACCGTGGTGCGGACCAGGTCCAGCACGGTGCGGCGGCGGTCCTGTTCGGACAGTCCGGCGAGCAGCGCGGCGAAGTCGCCGTCCGCGGCCGGGGCGGGAGCCGCCTCGGCGACGGCCGCGCGGACCCCGGGCAGCTCGTCGAACAGATCGCTCTCACGGGCCGCGGTGAACAGCGGCAGGAACTTCGGCCACGCCACGTCGGCGAACACGGTCGCCGTGTCGTCGAGGTCGATCGCCTTGGCCAGCGCCGCGATGGCGAGGTCCGGTTCGATCAGGTTCAGCCCGCGCTTGCTGAGCTGCTCGGCCGCGTCGCCTTCGGTGGCCATGCCCGCGCGCGCCCACGGCCCCCACGCCACCGCGGTGGCCGTGAGCCCGGCCGCCCGCCGCCGTTCGGCGAGTGCGTCGAGGTAGGCGTTGCCCGCCGCGTAAGCGCCCTGCGCGCCACTGCCCCAGACACCGGCGATCGAGGAGAAGAGCACGAACGCGTCGAGCGGCATCTCCCTGGTCAGTTCGTCCAGGTTGTCCGCGCCGCGCACCTTCGCGCCGGTCACCAAGGCCAGCTCGTCGAGGTCCAGGTCACCGAGAAGGCATGCCTCGCCGACCCCGGCGGCGTGGAAGACCGCGCTGAGCGGACGTTCCGAAGGGACCTCGGCCAGTACCGCGGCCAGCGCGTCGCGGTCGGCGACGTCGCAGCTCGCCACCGTGAGACCGGTATCGCCGAGTTCGTCCGCGAGACCGGGCACCCGCCCGGCGCCGCCCCGGCTGAGCAGCAGGATGTGTTCCGCGCCCTGGCTCGCGAGCCACCGCGCGACCGCGACGCCGATCGCCCCGGTGCCGCCGGAAACCAGCACGGTGCCGCGCGGCTTCCACGAACGCGCGGGTGCCGGTGCCGGGCGCTGAACGAGCCTGCGGGCGTGCACCCCGGCGTCGCGCACGGCGAGCTGGTCGCCTTCGTAACCGCCGAACAGCACCGAACGGAGCCTCGCCAGCACGGCGCGGTCCGGCACGCGGGGGATGTCGACGAGCCCGGCCCAGCGCTCCGGGTGCTCCAGCGCGACGACCCTGCCGAAGCCCCACAACTGCGCCTGCGCCGGATCGGGCGCGGCGTCCGCGCTCACGGCCCGCACCGCACCACGAGTCAGCGCGACGACCTTGCCCGGTTCCTCGAATTCGCACAACGCCCGGACCAGTTCGGTGGTCGCCGCGAGGTTCAGCCGGACGGCCGGTGCGGACGGGTGGTCGCCGTCGACGTCGCCCAGCAACGACAGGACCGTGAGCCCGTCGGGCCCCAGTTCCCCGGACAGCCGCTTCCGCAGCGCTTCCCCGTCGAGTTCGTCGCCGCCGAGCCGCAGGATCCGGACCTCGGGCCCGCCCGGCCGCAGCTCGTCCGCGATCCGCTCGGCGAGATCGCCGGTCTCGGTGGTGACGATCAGCCACGGGCCGGTCGGTGCCGCGGATCGCGACCGCACCGGCTGCCAGTCGACCTGGTAGCGGCAGGCGTCGACGGCCGCGTTCTCGTCGGCGTCGCGCCGCCAGCGGGCCAGCGCGGGAACGATCGCGCGCACGTCGTCCGATGTCACGCCGAGCGCGTCGGCGACCCGCTCCGGGTCCCCGGTGCCGACCGTGCCCCAGAACGCGGCGTCGGCCGCCGAACCCGAACCCGCGGCCGCAGGCTCGGCGAGGGGCCAGTAGCGGTCGCGTTCGAACGGATAAGTCGGCAGGTCGACCTGCCGCGGGGTCGCGCCGGAAGCGGTCACCACCGCGGGCCAGTCCACGTCGACGCCCTGCGTGTAGAGCCGCGCGATCCCGGTCTGGAGCGTGCGGGCCTCCGGACGGTCACGGCGCTGCAACTCCGTCACGCGCACCTCGGCCGCCGGATCGGCGCACGCCGTCATCGCCGGGCTCAGCACGGCGTCCGGCCCGACCTCCACGAACCGCGTGGCACCGCGTCCGAGCAGGTCCGCGATCCCGTCGGCGAACAGCACCGGCTGCCGGACGTGCAGCACCCAGTACTGCGCGCGGCACAGGTAGTCCGGGTCGGCGAGCGCACCGGTCAGGTTGGACACCAGCGGGAGCCGGGGCCGGTGGTATTCGACATCGGCCGCGACCGCCGTGAACTCGTCGAGCATCGCGTCCATGCGCGGCGAGTGGAAGGCGTGGCTCACGCGAAGGTGCTTGATCTTGCGCCCCCACCCTTCGACCTCACCGGCGATCCGCGAAACCAGGTCCGCGTCACCGGAGACCACGACCGCGTCGGGCGCGTTGACCGCGGCCAGCGACACCCGGTCGGTGATCCCGTCGAGCAGCCCGACGATCTCGTCCTTGCCGGCCTGCAAGGAAACCATCGCCCCGCGCGAGGGAAGTGCCTGCATCAACCGGCCGCGCGCGCCGACCAGGCGGCACGCGTCGGGCAACGACCACAGACCGGCGACGTGCGCCGCGGTGATCTCGCCGATGGAGTGCCCGAGCAGGTAATCGGCGCGCACGCCCCACGACTCCAGCAGCCGCCACAGCGCGACGCCGTGCGCGAACAACGCGGGCTGCGCATAAGCGGTCTGGCCCACCAGCCCGGTCAGCGGGGAGTCCTCACCGGCGAACATCACTTCGCGCAACGGGTGGTCGAGCTGTACGTCGAAATGCCCGCACACCTCGTCCAGCGCCTCGGCGAAGACGGGGTAGCGCTCGTAGAGTTCGCGCCCCATCCCGGCCCGCTGCGAACCCTGTCCGGAGAACACCACCGCGGTCGCGCCGGTGCCAGGGCCCGGTGTCCCGGTCACCAGGTTCGGGCCGCGGTCACCGGCGGAGAGCAGGCGGAGACCCGCGGCCAGCTCATCCCGGTCCTCGCCGAGCACCACCGCCCGGTGCGCGAGCCCGGCCCGCGACCTGGCCAGTGTCCAGCCGACGTCGAGCACCGGCTTCTCGGTCTCCCCGGCGAGCAGATCCGCTTGCGCGCGCAGGGTTTCCGCGTTGGCGGCGGAGAACACCCACGGCACCCCGGCCGCCGATCCGTCCACATCGGACGGTGCGGGGATCTCGGGTGCCTCTTCGAGCACGACGTGCGCGTTGGTGCCGCTGATCCCGAACGCCGACACCCCGGCGCGACGGGGCCTGCCCGCTTCGACCGGCCACGGACGCGGCTCGGTCAGCAGCTCGACGTCGCCCGCGGACCAGTCGATGCGCGACGAGCGCTCGCCGACGTGCAGGGTCCGCGGCAGCGTCCCGTGTTCGAGCGCGGCGGCCATCTTGATCACCCCGGCGACACCGGCGGCGGCCTGGGTGTGGCCGATGTTGGACTTCACCGTGCCGAGCAGGAGCGGGCGCTCGTCGCGCCGCCTGCCGTAGGTCGCCAGCAGCGCCTGCGCTTCGATCGGGTCGCCGAGCTTCGTGCCCGTTCCGTGCGCTTCGACAACGTCCACATCGGACACGTCGAGCCCCGCGTCCGCCAGCGCGGCGCGGATCACCCGCTGCTGCGACGGACCGTTCGGCGCTGTCAAACCATTCGACGCGCCGTCGGAGTTCACCGCGGAACCCCGCACCACGGCCAAGACCCGGTGTCCGCGAGCCAGCGCGTCCGAGAGCCGCTCGACCGCGAGCACGCCGACGCCTTCCGACCAGCCGGTGCCGTCGGCGTCGTCGGAGAACGCCTTGCACCGCCCGTCCGCGGCGAGCCCGCCCTGCTTGCCGAACTCGACGAACGCGCCCGGCGTCGCCATCACGGTCACCCCGCCCGCCAGCGCGAGCGAGCATTCCCCGCGCTGCAACGCGCGAGTCGCCAGGTGCAACGCGACCAAAGAGGACGAACACGCGGTGTCCACCGACAGCGCGGGCCCTTCCAGCCCGAGCGCGTAGGCGACGCGCCCGGACACCACGCTCGGCGCGGAACCGGTCAGGCCGTACCCCTTCGCGGCCTCGTCCTCGGACGCTTCGACGAAGGCCTGGTAAGCGGAGTACGACGCACCCATGAACACGCCGGTGTCGGTGCCCCGCAAGGAAACCGGGTCGATCGCGGCGCGTTCCAGCGCCTCCCACGAGCATTCCAGCACGAGCCGCTGCTGAGGATCCATCGACAGCGCTTCACGGGGTGAGATGCCGAAGAACCCCGGGTCGAACTCGTCGGCGCCGTCGATGAACCCGCCGGTCGTCCGGATCGGCCAGCCGCGGTTCGACGGCGACGACCCGATCCCGTCACCGCCGGTGTCGACGAGCTTCCACAGGTCTTCGGGCGTCCGGACACCGCCGGGGAGGCGGCAGGCCATGCCCACGATCGCGACCGGCTCGTCGAGCGCGAGCGCGACCGGGGCGGGTGCCTCCGGCTCGTCCCGCTCCTCCCACCGCGCCAGCAGGTGGGCGGCGAGCTTGCGCGGGGTGGGGAAGTCGAACACGGTGGCCGCGGCGAGCGCGACGCCGGTGGCCGCGCCGAGCCGGTTGCGGAACTCCACCGCGGACAGGGAATCGAAGCCGAGATCGGTGAACGGGCGCTCGATGTCGACGCCCGAGCTGTCCCGGTGCCCGAGCACCTGCGCGGCCTGCGCGCGGATCAGCTCGACCACCCGGAGCTGGCGTTCCGCCGGGGGCAGCGCGCGCAGTTCGGCGGCGAACCCGGACTCTTCCCCGGCCGGGGCGGCCACGGTGGCGTCGAGCACCGCGCGCGCTTCCGGGATCTCCTGGAAGACCTTGGCGACGCCGACCGTGTCGAACACGGCGGCCAGCCGCGACCAGTCCACATCGGCGATGACGGTGGGGCTTTCGCCGCTCCACATGGCCCTTCCGAAGGCGGACAGCGCGATGTCCGGCTCCATCTGGTTCAGGCCGCGGTCGTGCATGTGCCGCGCCGCGTCCGGGTCGGCGGCCATCCCGCCGCCGGCCCACGGGCCCCAGGCGATCGAGGTGCCGGTGAGCCCGAGGCCGTGCCGGTACCCGACAAGCCCGTCCAGGAAGGCGTTTCCGGCCGCGTACGCCGCCTGCCCCGCCGAACCCCAGGTCGCCGCGATGGACGAGAAGGTGACGAACAGCCGCAGATCGAGGTGGCGGGTCGCCTCGTGCAGGTTCCGGCCGCCGACCACCTTGGCGCGCACCACGTCCACGAAGTCGTCCCAAGTGGACTCCACGAGCAGCGCGTTCGCGACGACACCCGCGGCGTGCACGACCCCGCACAGCGGCGGGCCGGTCAGGGTGATCTCTTCGACGACCCTGTCCAGCGCCGGTCGGTCCGCCACGTCGCAGGCGACGGTGTTGATCTCCACGCCGTCCGGGATCGCGTCGCGCAGGTTCGCGAGCACGTGGTCCGGCACGCCGCTCCTGCCGAGCAGGACGATCCGCGCGACCCGCCGTTCCGCGAGCCAGGCCACCACCCTGCTGCCGAGCGCACCGGCGCCGCCGGTGACGAGCACGGTGCCGCCCGCGATGTCCGCGAGACCGCCGTCGTGCTCCGGCGCGCGGTGCTCTTGTCCACTTCGGACCAGCCTGCGGACGAAGGCGCCGTGCGGGCGCACGGCGATCTCGCGCTCCCCGGTCGCCCCGCCCGCCAGCACGTCGACGGCCTGCTGCCAGTCCGCCGCGCTCGTCTCGTCCACGGCGGGGACGTCGATCAGGCCGCCCCACGCGCCACCGCGTTCGAGCGCGGCGACCCTGCCGAGGCCCCACAGGCCGGCGGCGACCGGCGAGGACACCGCGTCGCCGAGCCCGACGGTGGCACCGCCGTGTGTGATCGTCCACAGTGGAGCGTGAACCTCGCGATCGGCGAGCGCCTGCACGAGGACGACCAGCTCCCAGAGCGTGCCGACGGCCTCGTCGGTGCCGCTGCCGGTCAGGCACACCACGCCGTCGGCATCGGCCACGTCGCCGGGGAGCAGGCTCGCGGTGGTTTCGCGGGTCACGCCCGCCGCGAGGTCGACGACCGTCACATCGGCGCCGCGTGCCGTCAGCGCGTCGGCGAGCGCGTCGGCCGAGATCCCGGCTCCCCCGGTGACCACCACCCAGCGGCCGCCGAGCGAGTGGCGCGGCAGCGAGCGCGCCACCCAGCGGACGCCGTAGCTCCACGAACCGACCAAAGAGGACTCTTGGGCGTTGCGCCGCCACGAGCCGAGCGAGGACACGAACCGGGCCAGCTCACCGGATTCGCCGTCCTCGCCGAGCAGGCGGGCGACGGCGGGGACGTCTTCGCATTCGACCAGTTCCCACAGCTTGCGCTCGGGAAGGGACCGGGTGCCGTCCTCGGCCGCGTCGGTCCTGGACCGCACCGTCGGCCAGTAGTGGGTGTGGGTGAAGGCGCGGGTGGGCAGGTCGGTGTGGCGGGGGTGGAGGCCGGTGTAGGCGGGTGTCCAGTCGATGGGGGTGCCGTGGACCCACAGGTTCGCCAGTGCGGTGAGCACGGCGGTGGGTTCGTCGACACCCTTGCGGCCGGTCGCGGTGACCGGGGTCGTGGTGGTGCGGGCGACCATTCCCGCCAGTGCGGCCTTGGGCCCGATCTCGACCAGCACGTCGGCGTCCAACGCGGCGACACCGTCAGCGAACCGGACCGGCTCGCGCACATGGCGGACCCAATACCCGGGATCGGTCACCAACCCCGGCGTGACCAGCGCACCGGTGAGGTTGGAGAGCAGCGGCATCGTCGGCTCGGTGAACCGCACCCCGGCGATCGCGCGGGCGAACTCGTCGAGCATCGGGTCCATCAACGGCGAGTGGAACGCGTGCGACACGGTGAGCCGCGTGGTCTTGCGGTCCCACCCGGCCACGGTCGCCGCGATCCGCTCCACCGCCTCGACGTCACCGGAGATCACCACAGCGTCGGCGGCGTTCACCGCCGCGATCGAGACGAGGGCTTCCCCCGCCAGCAACGGTTCCACTTCGTCCACCGTGGCCTGAAGCGACACCATCGCCCCACCGCTCGGCAGAGCCTGCATCAGGCTCGCCCGCGCCGACACCAGCGTGCACGCATCCCCCAGCGACACCACCCCAGCCACATGCGCCGCGACGATCTCCCCCACCGAATGGCCCATCACCACCGCCGGGGCGATCCCGAAGGACTCCAGCAGCCGGTAGAGCGCGACCTCGAACGCGAACAGCACCGGCTGAGTCACCCCGGTCTCATCCAGCGAATCCCCGGAGAACATCACCTCCCGCACCGGCAGGACCGCGTCGATCTCGTCCAGCGCCCGCGCGAACACCGGGAACCGCTCCGCCAGCTCACGGCCCATCCCCGCACGCTGCGCACCCTGACCCGAGAACACCACCCCCACCCGGCCATCACCCGACACCCGGCCCCGCACCGCACCCGTCAACGACTCCAACCCGGCCAGCAACTCCGCACGATCCGCACCAATCACCACCGCACGCTCATCCAACGCCGCACGCTCGGTAGCCAGCGACCAGCCCACATCCACCACCGAACCGGAGTCCTCAGTGGACAACCCGGCCGCGAGCCCGGACGCCTGCGCCACCACACCCGCGTCGTCGCGCCCGGACACCACCCACGGCACAACGGAATTCGTGTCACCACGGACGGAAGACGCCTCGGCAGGAGCCTGTTCAAGGATGACGTGCGCGTTGGTCCCCGAAATCCCGAACGCCGACACGCCCGCACGCCGCGGCCGGTCCGCGCCGGGCCACTCGCGGGCCTCGGCCAGTACTTCCACGCCACCGGCGGTCCAGTCCACCTGGGACGTCGGCGCGTCCACGTGCAGCGTCGCGGGCAGGACCCCGCGCCGCATGGCTTCGACCATCTTCACCACACCGGCCACCCCGGCGGCGGCCTGCGTGTGCCCGATGTTGGACTTTACCGACCCCAGCCACAACGGCCGGTCCCGATCCTGCCCGTAGGTGGCGAGCAACGCCTGCGCCTCGATCGGGTCACCCAGCCTCGTACCCGTCCCGTGCGCCTCGACAGCGTCCACATCGGACACCTCAAGACCGGCATCCGCCAGCGCCGCACGGATCACCCGCTGCTGCGACGGACCATTAGGCGCCGTCAAACCGTTCGACGCACCATCGGAGTTCACCGCCGAACCCC
This sequence comes from Amycolatopsis minnesotensis, assembly GCF_039529815.1. Lineage (NCBI taxonomy): Bacteria > Bacillati > Actinomycetota > Actinomycetes > Pseudonocardiales > Pseudonocardiaceae > Amycolatopsis > Amycolatopsis minnesotensis. Next base: position 41,722 of record NZ_BAAANN010000007.1, read on the forward strand.
GCACCAGGGCCAGCACCCGGTGCCCCTTCGCGCGGGCGTCGGAAAGCCGCTCCACGACCAGGACACCGACACCCTCGCCCCAGCCGGTGCCGTCCGCGGCCTCCGCGAACGCCTTGCACCGGCCGTCCGAAGCCAGCCCGCCCTGGCGCGCGAACTCCGCGAACGCGGCGGGCGTGGACATCACGGTGACGCCACCGGCCAACGCCAGCGAGCACTCCCCGCGCCGCAGCGCCTGCGCCGCCAGGTGCAGTGCCACCAGCGAAGACGAGCACGCGGTGTCCACCGACATCGTGGGACCGGACAGGTCCAGCGCGTAGGCGACCCGGCCCGAGATCACCGACGCGATGTTGCCGGTGGCGGCGAACCCGCCCAGCTCGGTGACCTCCTCGGAGACGCCGAGCAGATCGGCGTAGTCCTGGCCGTTGGTACCGAGGAACACCCCGGTTTCGCTGCCGCTCAGCCCGAGCGGGTCGACCCCGGCGTCTTCGAGCGCTTCCCACGAGCATTCCAGCGCGTGCCGCTGCTGCGGGTCCATCGCCAGCGCCTCGCGCGGCGAGATCCCGAAGAACCCGGCGTCGAACTGGCCCGCGCCGGAGAGGAACCCGCCGACCGGCACGCCACCCCAGTCGCCGTCGAGCCGCCAGCCCCGGTCGGCCGGGAAGTCGGACAGCGCGTCGACCCCGCGTTCGACGAGATCGCCCAGCTCGGCGGGAGTCGCGACGCCACCGGGGAACCGGCAGGCCATGCCGACGATCGCGACCGGTTCGGTGCCCGCCGCCTCCACCTGCTCGAGGCGCCGTCGCGTCTCCTTGAGGTCGGCGGTCACCTTCCTCAGGTAGCCGAGCATCTTTTCGTCGTTCGTCACCGGCTGTCTCCGATTCCCGCGCGCGCCGGGGCTGTCAGCACTGCTATCCCAGCCCGAGTTCCTGGTCGATGAAGTCGTACAGTTCGTCCGCGCTCGCCTCGCCGAGATCGGCACCGTCGTCCGCCCCGCCGGAAGCGGCGTCGAGCACCCCGCGCAACCGGTCGAGCAGCGACGCCTTGGCCGCCGGATCGCCCTCCCACGCGGCGAGTTCGGCCTCCAGGCCCTGGATCCCCCGCAGCACCCGGTCCGCGGGCGCCGGCTCTTCCGGCACCAGTGCGGCGCGGAGGTGCTCGGCGAGCGCGACCGGGGTCGGGTAGTCGAAGACGATCGACGCGGGCAGGTTCAGCCCGGCCCGCGCGGCGAGCGAGTTGCGGAACTCCACCGCGGTCAGCGAGTCGAAGCCCATTTCCTTGAACGGGGTCCTGGCTTCGATCCGGTCCACGCCGTCGTGGCCGAGCACCCCGGCGGCGAGCGTGCGGACGAGCGAGCGTAGGGTCCGCTCCTGGTCCACTGTGGACATTCCGCCGAGCCGCCCGGCGAGATCGGCCGACGGCGCGGGCGCGTCCTCGGCCTGCTTCGGCTCCAGCGCCCGGCACTGCGGCAGGTCGCCGATGAGCCGCCCGTGCGGGGTGCCCGCGAACCCGGCGCCGAACCGGTCCCATTCGATGTCGGCGGCGACCACCGCGGCCTCCGCCGAACCGAGCGCCGACCCGAACGCGGCCAGTGCCGTCTCGGCGGGCAGCGCGATCATCCCGTTGCGCCGCAAGCGATCGGCGACCTCGTCGTCGGCCGCCATGCCGTCACCGGCCCACGGGCCCCACGCGATCGAGGTGGCCGGGAGCCCCTGATCGCGGCGGAAGCGCGCGAACGCGTCGAGGAAGGCGTTGGCCGCGGCGTAGTTCGCCTGCCCGGCGGCGCCGAGCGTGCCGGCCAGCGACGAGAACAGCACGAACGCCGACAGGTCGTGGCCTCGGGTCAGCTCGTGCAGGTTGAGCGCGCCCTGCTTCTTCGCCGCGAGCACGGCGTGCAGCCGCTGCGGGGTCAGCGAGCTGATCGTCGCGTCGTCGAGCACCCCGGCCGCGTGCACGACGGCGGTCAGCGGCCGCTCGGCCGGGATCGCGGCGAGCACCTCGGCGAGCCGGTCGGCGTCGGCGATGTCGCAGGCGGCGGCGGTGACCGTCGTGCCGAGCGCGGAGACTTCATCGACGAGCCCGTCCGGGGTCGTGCCGCCACGGCTCACCAGCACGAGGTGTTCGGCGCCGTGTTCGGCGAGCCACCGTGCGACGGACCCGCCGAGCGCACCGCTGCCGCCGGTCACCAGCACGGTGCCGGACGGGGTCCACGGTTCGCCGGTGTGGTCCGGCCGGTAGGCGAGCCGCCGCGCGAACAGCCCCGACGGGCGGATCGCGACCTGGCGTTCGGCACCGCCGCCGGTGAGCACCGCGGCGAGCGGCCCGGCGTCCGCGACAGCCGCGGGCAGGTCGACGAGGCCACCCCAGCGGTCGGGGTGTTCGAGGCCGACGACGAGGCCGAAGCCCCAGAGCTGGTGCTGGTCGGGGTGGTCGACGGCGGTGCCGCCGGCCGGGACCGCGCCCGAAGTGGCCAGCCACAGCGGCGCGGCGGTGCCCGCGTCCCCGAGTGCCTGGACGAGTTCGAGCGTCTGGCCGAACCAGTCGCGGCCCTTGGGCGAGGACAGCGCGAGCAGCGACAGCACGCCGGACGGCGGCTCGGCGGGCAGCAGTTCGGCGAGCGAAACCCGGTCCGCGTCCGGTGCCGGCGCGAGCGTGTCGACGTGCAGTCCCGCGCTCGTGAGCGCTTCGGCGACCGCGCGCTGGGCTTCGCACTCCTCGTCCAGCACGACGAGCCAGCGGCCGTCGAAACTGCCCGGCATCGGCTCGGGGACCGGAGCCCACTCGACGCCGTAGCGGACGCGGTCGGCGGGATCGGCGGGTTCCGGCAGGTCGAACGCCGGCCAGAACCGGGTCGGCCGGAACGGGTAGGTCGGCAGGTCCAGGTGCACGGTGCCGGTCTCGGGGAGCACGGCCGTCCAGTCCGGGGCGAACCCGGCGGTGTGCAGCGTCGCGACGGCCCGCAGCAGCAGATCGGGCTCGGCACCGGACGGGCGCTGGCTCGCGACGACGGCGTAGTCCACCTCGTCCTCGCGGGCGGACAGGCAATCACCGGCGAGCGCGGTGAGGGCGCCGTCGGGGCCGATTTCGAGGAACCCGGTGACGCGGTGCTCGGCGAGCCAGTCGACGCCGTCGGCGAAGCGCACCTCGGCGCGCACGTGCTCGGCCCAGTACTCCGGGGTCAGCAGGCGGTCGCCCGCCGGCTCCCCGGTCACGTTGGACACGAGCGGGATCGCCGGGGCGGCGTAGGCCACGGACCTGGCCACCTCGGTGAACTCCGCGATCATGGGTTCCATCAACGTCGAGTGAAACGCGTGCGCGACCCGTAAACGCCTAGTTTTCACGCCGCGGGCGGTGAATCGCGCCGCCAGTTCCTCGACGGCGGCCTCCGGCCCGCTGAGCACGGTGGCCTTCGGCCCGTTCGACGCGGCGACCGTCACCCCGTCGATCAGTTCGGCGCGCACTTCGTCGGCCGAAGCCCGCACCGAAACCATCCTGCCTCCGGGTGGCAACGCATGCATCAAAGTGCCGCGCGCGGCGACGAGCCTGCACGCGTCCGCCAGCGAGAAGACGCCCGCGACGTGCGCGGCGACGAGTTCGCCGATGGAATGCCCCAGCAGGTACGAGGGGCGCGCGCCCCACGACTCCCACAGCCGGTAGAGCGCCACTTCGAACGCGAACAGCGCGGCCTGGGTGTACCGGGTCTGGTCCAGCAGCGTGGCGTCTTCGGCGAACACGACCTCGCGCAGCGGGTGCTCCAGCAGGCCGTCGAACTGCGCGCAGACCTCGTCGAAGACGTGCGCGTACACCGGGTGCTCGCGGTGGAGCTCGCGGCCCATGCCGACGCGCTGCGAGCCCTGGCCCGCGAACAGGAACGCGAGCCGTCCGTCGGCCGCGGCCGTGCCGGTGACCACGTTCGGCGCGAGTTCGCCCGCGCTCACCGCGGCGAGACCGTCTTCCAGCGAACCCAGCACCGCGGCCCGGCGGCGCAGCGGCGCCTTCCCGCTCAGTGCGGTGGCAAGGGCCGCGGGCGGGGTGCCGGGGTTGTCGCGCAGCCAGCCGCGCAGGCGTTCGGCCTGCGCCGCGAGCGCCAGGTCGTCGTGCCCGGAAAGCACCCACACCAGGCGTTTGCCGTCCTCGGCGTGCTCGGCCACCGGATCCGGGTCGCCCTCTTCCAGCACCACGTGGGCGTTGGTCCCGCCGACACCGAACGACGACACCGCGGCGCGCCGCGGGCGTTCCCCGTCCGGGTGCCACGGCCGGGCCTCGGTCAGCAGGCGCACGGTGCCCGCCGACCAGTCGACCTTGGTGGTCGGCGTCTCGGCGTGCAGCGTCTTCGGCAGCTCGCCGTGCCGCAGCGAAAGCACCATCTTGAGCACCCCGGCCACGCCCGCCGCGGCCTGCGTGTGCCCGAGGTTGGACTTCACCGAACCGAGCCACAGCGGCCGGTCTTCGCGGCGTTCGCCGTACGCGGCGAGCAGCGCGTTCGCTTCGATCGGGTCGCCGAGCGCGGTGCCGGTGCCGTGCGCCTCCACCACGTCGACGCTGTCCGGGGTGGCATTCGCGCTCCGCAGTGCCGCGTCGATCACGCGGCGCTGCGCGGAGCCGTTCGGCGCGGTGAGCCCGTTGCTCGCGCCGTCGGAGTTGGTGGCGCTGCCCTTGACCACGGCGAGCACGCGGTGCCCGTTGCGCCGCGCGTCGGAAAGGCGCTCCAGCACGAGGATCCCGGCGCCTTCGCCCCATCCGGTGCCGTCGGCGCCTTCGCCGAACGCCTTGCAGCGGCCGTCCGCGGCGAGCCCGCCCTGCGCGGCGAACTCGGTGAACGCGCCCGCCGTCGACATCACCGTGACACCGCCGGCCAGCGCCATCGAGCACTCGCCCTCGCGCAGCGCGGCGCACGCCCAGTGCAGCGCGACCAGCGAAGACGAACACGCGGTGTCCACCGAAACCGAAGGCCCTTGCAACCCGTAGGCGTAGGAGACCCGTCCGGACAGGACCGCGGCCGCGTTGCCGATCCCGGCGTGCCCGGCGAAGTCGTCCTTGGCGTACCGCAGCAGCGCGCCGTAGTCCTGGCCGTTCGTGCCGACGAAGACACCGGTGTCGCTGCCGCGCCACGACGTGGGGTCGATCCCGGCGTGTTCGCCCGCCTCCCACACCGTTTCCAGCAGGAGCCGCTGCTGCGGGTCCATGGCGAGCGCTTCGCGCGGGGAGATGCCGAAGAACCCGGCGTCGAAGTCCGCCGCGCCGTCCACGAAACCGCCGACGGCCCTGGTCGTCCAGCCCCGGTCGCCCGGCGGCTCGGCGATGGCGTCGCCACCGGCGCGCAGGAACTCCCAGAGCTGCTCCGGCGAGCGGATGCCGCCGGGCAGGCGGCAGCCCATGCCGACGATCGCGATCGGCTCGGCCTCCACCGCCGCACCGCGGACCACCGCGGATGCGGCCGTCCCGATGCCGAGTTCGGTGAGGAGGTGCTCGGCGAGCGCGGTCGCGTTCGGGTGGTCGAAGACCAGCGAACTGGGCAGGGTCACCGCGGTGGCGGCGCCGAGCCGGTTGCGCAGGTCGACCGCGGTCAGCGAATCGAAGCCGAGGTCGCTGAAGGCCCGGCCCGGCGCGATGTCACCGGGTTCGGCGTACCCGAGCACGGCCGCGGCGGTCCCGCGGACCAGTTCGAGCAGTTCGTGGCGGCGTTCGCCGGAGGGCAGCGCGGCCAGCCGGTCCCGCAGGCCCGATCCCCGCGGCCGCGGCCTGGCCACCGGTGCCGTCGACTGGGCCTCGGGCAGGCCGGCGAGCACCGGGGGCACGCCGCCGCCGGTGAACGCGCTCCAGTCGACGTCGGCGATCGTCACCGTCGCGCGGCGCTCGCCGAGCGCCTGTCCCAGCGCCATGAGCGCGAGCCTCGGGTCGAGCGGCGGCAGCCCCGACGCCTTCAGCCGCGAGGCACCCTGCGCGGCCATGCCCGCCCCGGCCCACGGGCCCCAGGCGACCGACAGCGCCGGAAGCCCGGCGGCGCGGCGCTGTTCGGCGAGCGCGTCGAGGAACGCGTTCGCCGCGGCATAAGCCGTCTGGCCAGGCGAACCGAGCACGGCGGCGAACGAGGAGAAGAGCACGAACGCGGACAGGTCCCGGTCCCGCGTCAGTTCGTCCAGGTGCCTGGCGGCGATCAGCTTCGGCCGCAGCACGCCCGCGAACCGTTCCGGGGTCTGCGCGGCGAGAACGCCGTCGTCGAGCACGCCCGCGGCGTGGAACACCGCGCGTACGCCCGCGCCTTCGCGGTCGAGCCGGTCGAAAAGCGCTTCGAGCTGGTCCCGGTCGGCGACGTCGCACGCCTCGACCGACACCTCGGCGCCGAGCGCGGTCAGGTCGGCCGCCAGCTCGGTCATGCCACCTGCGCGCTCACCGGTGCGGCTGACCAGGACGATCCGGTTCGCCGCCCCGGTTTCGGCCACCCAGCGGGCGACCTTGGCGCCGAGCGCGCCGGTGCCGCCGGTGACCAGCACGGTGCCGCCGGGCCGCCACGAGCCGCTGGCTTCCGGCGCGCGGACCAGCCTGCGGCCGAACGTGCCGGACGGGCGGATCGCCAGCTCGGGTTCGGCGAACCGGCCCGCCACGACGTCGCGCAGCAGGCGGAGTTCGCGGGTGCCCGGCTCGGCGGGCAGGTCGACGAGCCCGCCGTGGTTGCCCGGCTGCTCGATCGCCGCCGAGCGGACCAGCCCCCACACCGCGGCCTGCACGGGCCCGGACGGCGCTTCGGTGGCGGAGACCCCGTTCGCGCCCGCGGTGACCGTCCACAGTGGAACATCGGTTTCCGCGAGCCGTCGCAGCAAGGCGAGGGTGGCGGTGAGCCCGGCGGGCACGCCGTCGACGATCCGTTCGTCCAGTGCCGCGAGCGACACCACACCGGTGCACGATGCGTCCACTTCGGACACCTCAGCCACGCGGGCGTCCGTCCCGAACAGGTCGCGGACGCGGGTCACGAGGTCGTCGGCGACGCCTTCGGGCGGCACCACGAGCAGCAGCTTCGACACGGGCGAACCGGTCCCGGACGGCCGGACGGCCTGCCAGCTCACCCGGTAACGCCAGCGCTGCACGGTTTCGGCGTCCTGGTGCGCGCGCCGCCACCGCGACAGCGCGGGCAGCGCGTCGGACAGCGACGTGGTGCCGGGCAGTTCGAGCGCCTCCAGCACCGAACCGACGTCGTGCCGTTCGACGGCGTCCCAGAACCGGGTGTCGGACCGGGCGAGATCCGCCGCGGGGGTGACCGAAGGCGGGGCCTCCAGCCAGAACCGCTGAAGCTGGAAGGCGTAGGTCGGCAGCGCCACCGGACGCCCGGCGACGAGTTCGCCCCAGCGCGGAGCCAGACCGTCCACATGCAACTCGGCGAGCGCGGTGAGGAACGCGCGCGGCTCGGGCCGGTCGCGCCGCTGCGTCGCGGTGACCAGGACTTCGGCGCCGCCGGGGAGCCCGTCGGTCGCCATCGCGGTGAGCACGGCGTCGGGGCCGAGTTCGACGAACCGCGTCACCCCGGCGTCGGCGAGCGCGCGAATGCCGTCGTGGAACCGGACCGCTTCGCGGGCGTGGCGCGCCCAGTAACCGGGATCGCCCAGCTCGTCGGCGATGATCTTCCCGGTCAGGTCGGACACGATCGGGATCGACGGCGAGGCACTGGAGAGCGACTTCGCGACTTCGGTGAGTTCCGCGGTCATGGCGTCCATGTGCGGCGAGTGGAACGCGTGGCTCACCCGCAGGCGCTTGACCTTGCGGCCCCATCCGGAAACCTCGGCGGCGATCGCCTCGACGGCCTCTTCGTCACCGGAGACGACGACCGAGCGCGGCCCGTTGACGGCGGCGACGGACACCCGGCCCGCCAGCAGCGGAAGAACCTCGTCCTCGGTGGCCTGCAAGGACGCCATAGCTCCGCGGGAAAGGTCCTGCATGAGCTTCGCCCTGGCCGCGACGAGCTTCGCCGCGCCGGCGAGCGGGAAGACCCCGGCCACGTGCGCCGCGGCCAGCTCGCCGATCGAGTGGCCGAGCAGGAGGTCCGGGACCACGCCGTGCGATTCGAGCAGCCGGAACAGCGCGACCTCGACCGCGAACAACGCGGGCTGGGTGTAGGCGGTCTCGTCGACGAGCCCGGTTTCGTCGGTGAACACGACCTCGCGCAAGGGGCGGTCGAGCAAACCGTCGAAGGCCGCGCACACTTCGTCGAACGCGGCGGCGAACACGGGGAACGCTTCGTGCAGTGCGCGGCCCATCCCGGCGCGCTGGGCGCCCTGCCCGGAGAACAGGAACGCGGTCTTGCCGCGCCGCCCCGGTTTCGCGGTGACGACCGCGGCGGACGGCCGGTCTTCGGCCAGCGCGCGGAGACCGGCGGCGAGTTCGCCCTCGTCGTCACCGAGCACCACGGCCCGGTGCTCGAAGAGGGTGCGGGTGGTGGCCAGTGAGAACGCGATATCGGCCGGGTTTCCGGTGCGGTCGAAGGAAAGCCGGTCCGCCTGGGCGCGGAGCGCTTCGGGCGACTTCGCGGAGAGCAGCCACGGCGTCGGCGCGTCCAACCGCGGCGCGGGAGTCACCTCTTCGGGGGCGGGTGCCTCTTCGAGGATGACGTGCGCGTTGGTGCCGCTGATCCCGAACGACGAAACGGCCGCGCGGCGGGGATTCTCCGCCGCCGCCCATTCCCGTTCCCGGTCGAGCAGCCGGACCGCACCCGCTTCCCAGTCCACATGGGACGTCGGGGCGTCGATGTGCAGGCTGCGCGGCAGCACGGAATGCCGCAGCGCCAGTATCATCTTGAGCACCCCGGCCACCCCGGCGGCGGCCTGCGTGTGCCCGAGGTTGGACTTCACCGAGCCGAGCCACAGCGGCTCGCCCTCGGCGCGCTGGCGGCCGTAGGTGGCCAGCAGCGCCTGCGCTTCGATGGGGTCGCCGAGCGAGGTCCCGGTGCCGTGCGCTTCGACAGCGTCCACATCGGACGGTCGCAGCTTCGCGTCCGCGAGCGCCTTGGTGATCACGTCGCGCTGCGACGGGCCGTTGGGCGCGGTCAGCCCGTTGCTCGCGCCGTCGGAGTTGATCGCGCTGCCCTTGACCAGCGCGAGCACCGGGTGGCCGTGGCGGCGCGCGTCGGAGAGCCGTTCCACCAGCAGCAGCGCGGCCCCTTCGGACCAGCCGGTGCCGTCGGCGGCCTCCGCGAACGGCTTGCACCGGCCGTCCGGCGCCAGCCCGCCCTGGCGGCTGAACTCCTGGAACATGCCTGGCGTCGACATCACCGTGACGCCGCCGACGAGCGCGAGCGAGCAGTCGGCGCGCCGCAGTGCCTGCGCGGCGAGGTGGATGCCGACGAGCGACGACGAGCAGGCGGTGTCGACGGTGACCGCGGGCCCCTTGAACCCGAGCGCGAACGCGATCCGCCCGGACACAATGGACGTCGACGTGCCGGTGAGCAGATGCCCCGCGACGCCGTCCGGCAACGCGGGCAGAGCCGCCGCGTACCCCGTCGAAGCGGCGCCGACGAACACGCCGACGTCGCTGCCGCGGACCGCCGCGGGATCGACGCCGGCCCGCTCCAGCGCTTCCCACGCCAGCATGAGCATGAGCCGCTGCTGCGGGTCGGTCGCCAGCGCCTCGCGCGGGCTCATCCCGAAGAACGCGGGATCGAAGTCGGCGACGTCGTCGAGGAACCCGCCTTCACGGGTGTGGCTCGACCCTTCGCTGCCGGGATCGGCGTCGTACAGCGCTTCCAGGTCCCAGCCGCGGTCGGCCGGCAGCTCGGACTGGATGTCGCGGCCCTCGGCCAGCACCTCCCACAGCCCCTCCGGCGAGGTGATGCCGCCGGGGAACCGGCACGCCGCGCCGACGATGGCGATCGGCTCGGCCGAGGACTCCTCCAGCTCGGAGATCCGGCGGCGGGCCTGCCGCAGATCGGCCGTCGCCCGCTTGAGGTAGTCGAGGTACTTGCTCTCGTCGGTCACGGCAGAGCCACCTCCCGTCGGATGTCCACTCAGGACTCCAATTCGTTGTCGAGCAGTTGGAACAGCTCGTCGGCACTGGCATCGCTGAGGTCGTCGAGTTCGTCCTCGACCGGCGCCTCGGCCAGGCGCCCGCCCTGCCAGGTCTCCAGCAGTTTCGCCAGCCGCTCGCCGATCTCCGCCCGCGTGCCGTTTTCGGTGCGCAGCGCGCCGAGCAGCCCGTCGAGCCGGTCGATCTCGGCGAGCGCGGATTCCGGTGCGACCGCCACCGGCTCGGCCGCCGGGATCGTCAGCTCGTCGAGCAGGTAGCCGGTCAGCTCGATCGCCGTCGGGTAGTCGAAGACGAGCGTCGCGGGCAGGCGCAGGTCCGTCGCGGAGCCGAGCCGGTTCCGCAGTTCCACCGAGGTCAGCGAGTCGAAGCCGAGTTCGTTGAACGTGCGGTCCGGTGCGACCCCGTCGGCGGACTGGTGTCCCAGCACCGCGGCCACGTGCTCGGACACCACGCCGAGCACGGTTTCCCGGCGCGCGCCGGGCGTCTGCCCGGCGAGCACGTCGGCGAGGGACTTCGCGGCGACCTGCGCCGACGCGGCGGCGCGGCGGCGCGCCGGACCGGCCAGCCCGTGGAACAGTGGCGGAACCTGCTCCGGATTCGCCTGCACGGCCGCGGTGTTGACCTTGACCGGCACGGCCGCCGCCACGCCGGAGCCGAGCGCGGCGTCGAGCATGCCGAGCCCGTCTTCGGCGGTCAGCGGCAGCATCCCGCCGCGGCTCATGCGCGCCACGTCGGTGTCGGTGAGCGCGCTGGTCATGCCGAACTCCGAGGTCCACGGGCCCCATGCCAGCGCCGTCGCGGGCAGCCCCGCGGCACGCCGCCACGCGGCCAGTGCGTCGACCGCGGTGTTGGCGGCCGCGTAGTTGCCCTGCCCGGCGCCGCCGAGCAGCCCGGCCGCGCCGGAGAACAGCACGAAGTGCGTCAGGTCCCGGTCCGCGGTCAGCTCGTGCAGCCAGCGGGCGCCGTCGAACTTCGGTGCCAGCACGCCGTCGATGCGCTCGGCGGTGAGCCCGGCGACCGTCGCGTCGTCGACCACGCCCGCGGTGTGGAACACCGCCGACAGGTCGTCCAGACCATCGAGCACGCGGGCCAGCGAGTCGCGCTGGGACACATCGCACCGTTCGATCCGCACCCGCGCACCGAGTTCGGCCAGCTCGTCCGCCAGCCCGTCCGCGCGGCCGGATCGGCTCAGCAGCACCAGATCTCGCACGCCGTGCTCGACGGCAAGGTGCTTCGCCAGCCGCGACCCGATGCCGCCGGTGCCGCCGGTGACCAGGACCGTGCCGCCGGAAAGCGGGCGCGGCACGGTGACCACGACCTTGCCGACGTGCCGGGCCGCCGCCATGTAGCGGAAGGCGTCGCGGACTCCGCGCGCGTCCCACACCGCGATCGGCAGCGGGGACAGGACGCCGTCCCGCAGCAGGCCCATGATCTCGGCGAGCATCTCGGCGATCCGGTCCGGACCCGCTTCGACCAGGTCGAACGCGTGGTAGGTGACGCCGGACGGGGTCCGCACGTCGGTCTTGCCCATCTCGATGAACCGCCCGCCGGGCTTGAGCATGCCGAGCGAGGCGTCCACGAACTCGCGGGCGAGCGAGTTCAGCACCACGTCGACCTCGCCGAACCGGTCGGCGAACTCGAGCGTGCGCGAGGACGCGATCTGGTCCGCGGTCAGGCCGAGCCGTTCGAGGACGGGCCACTTGCCCGCGCTCGCGGTCCCGACGACCTCCGCGCCCCAGTGCCGCGCGAGCTGCACGGCCGCCATGCCGACACCACCCGCCGCGGCGTGCACCAGCACCCGCTCGCCCTTGGCCAGCTCGCCGAGATCGCGCAGGCCGTACCAGGCGGTGAGGTAGGTGATCGGCACCGACGCGGCGTCGGCGAACGACATCCCCGGCGGGATCGGCGCGAGCATGCGCTGGTCGATCACCGCGGTGGTGCCGAGCGCGCCGGGGAACATGCCGAGCACCCGGTCGCCGATCGAGAACGCGGTCACGCCCTCGCCGACACCGGTCACGACACCGGCGCCTTCGAGCCCGAGCGGGCTGGTTTCGCCGGGGTACATGCCCAGTACGGTGAGCACGTCGCGGAAGTTGAGCCCGGCCGCGCGCACCGAGATCCGGACCTCGCCCTCGCCGGGTTCGGCCGGTTCGTGCGGGAGCACGGTGAGATCGCCGACCGAGCCCGAACCGGACTCGTGCACCCGCCAGTCGCCGGCGGGCAGGATCAGTTCGCCACCGGCACGCGTGAGCGACGGGGTCCAGATCCGGCCCGCCCGAAGCGCGAACTGCGAGGCCCCGGAGGCGAGACCGGCGGCCAGCTCGTCGAGCGAACCGGTGTCGGTGTCGGCCAGTACGACGCGGCCGGGGTTCTCCGCGGCCACGGAGCGCACCAGGCCCCACACCGCGGCACCCGTGACGTCCACCGGGAGCGTCCCGACGGTGGTGCCGTCGTCGAAGGCCACCGCTCCCCTGGTCACCACGAGCAGCGTCGACTCCGTGTTCTCGCCGAGCCAGTCCTGGACCGTGGTGAGGACCCTGGCCAGCTCGTCGTGCACGTCGTCGAAGCCCTCGCCCCGCACGGTGAGGACGAGAACGTCGCCCGGTCGCTCCGGCAGCCCGAGTCCGAGCTGGTCGGGCCCGAGCCGTGCCCAGCCGGTGGTTCCCGGGGTTTCGGGCAGGTCGGTGGCGGTCCACTCCAGTTCGAGCAGCGGCGGTGCCGTGCTGACCTGCTTCGTCGCGGGCGCCGGGCGCATCACGACGCCTTCGGCGGCGAGCACGAGCTGTCCGGTGGTGTCGGTCGCGGTCAGCGAGACGACGTCCGAGCCGGTTTCGGTGAGCCGGACCCGCAGCCGCCGCGCGCCGACCGCGCCGAGGGTGACCCGGTCCCACGAGAACGGCACCCTGGCACCGCCCTCGGAGACGAACACCAGTCCCTGCAACGCGGCGTCCAGCAACGCGGGGTGGACGCCGAAGTCACCGGCGGCCGCCTCCCCTGGCAGCACCACGTCGAGGAAGACCTCGTCGGTGCCGCGCCACGCGGAGGTGAGGCCGCGGAACGAAGGCCCGTAGTCGAACCCGCCCATCGCGAACACTTCGTACAGCTCACTGGTGTCCACTTCGGACGTTTCGGGCGGCGGCCACGCGCCTGCCGCCCACGCGGTGTCCACAGTGGAGTTCGCATGGGCCAGCGCGCCGCTCGCGTGCGGCAGCCATTCGGTGCCGGCGCCCGCCGTCCGCGAGTGGATCTCCACCCGGTTGTCCTCGTCGACGCTGACCTGGATGTCCACCGCCTGGTGCTCGCCGAGCACGAGGGGTGCGGCGATGGTGAGTTCGTCGAGTGCGTCGCAGCCGGTCAGTTCCCCGGCCCGCAAGGCGAGTTCGACGAATCCGGTCGCGGGGAACAGCACCGAGCCCTGGACCACGTGCTCGCCCAGCCACGGGTGCGTGGCCAGTGAGATCCGGCCCGACAGCACCCAGCCGCCTCCGGCGAGACCCACGACCGCACCGAGCAGCGGATGCCCGGTCGCCCCGAGGCCCGCCGCCGACACGTCCCCGGTGCCCACGCGCAGGGTCGGCCAGTACCGGGCGGGCGTGAACGCCCGCGTCGGCAGGTCCGCGTGGCGCGGGTGCAGGTCGGCGAAGGCGCCGTTCCAGTCCACCTCCGCGCCGTGGACCCACAGGTTCGCGAGCGCGGTGAGCACGGCGGTGGGTTCGTCGACACCCTTGCGGCCGGTCGCGGTGACCGGGATCGCGGTGGTGCGGGCGACCATTCCCGCCAGCGCGGCCTTCGGCCCGATCTCCAGCACCAGGTCGGCGTCGAGTGCGCGCACGCCGTCGGCGAACCGGACGGCTTCCCGAACGTGGCGAACCCAATACCCGGGATCGGTCACCAGGCCAGGGGTCACCAGCGTGCCGGTCAGGTTGGAGATCAGCGGCATCGTCGGCTCGCTCAGCCGTAGCCCGGCGATCGCGCGGGCGAACTCGTCGAGCATCGGCTCCATCAACGGCGAGTGGAACGCGTGCGACACGGTGAGCCGCGTGGTCTTGCGGTCCCACCCGGCCACGGTCGCCGCGATCCGCTCCACCGCCTCGACGTCACCGGAGATCACCACAGCGTCGGCGGCGTTCACCGCCGCGATCGAGACGAGGGCTTCCCCCGCCAGCAACGGTTCCACTTCGTCCACCGTGGCCTGAAGCGACACCATCGCCCCACCAGCAGGAAGGCCCTGCATCAAGCTCGCCCGCGCCGACACCAGCGTGCACGCATCCCCCAGCGACACCACCCCGGCCACATGTGCCGCGACGATCTCGCCGACCGAATGGCCCATCACCACCGCCGGGGTGATCCCGAACGACTCCAGCAGCCGGTAGAGCGCGACCTCGAACGCGAACAGAACCGGCTGAGTCACCCCGGTCTCATCCAGCGAATCGCCGGAGAACATCACCTCCCGCACCGGCATGACCGCGTCGATCTCCTCGATCACAGCAGCGAACACCGGGAACCGCCCGGCCAGCTCACGGCCCATCCCCGCCCGCTGCGCACCCTGACCCGAGAACACCACCCCCACCCGGCCATCACCGGACACCCGGCCCCGCACTGCACCAGTGAGAGATTCCAACCCGGCCAGCAACTCCGCACGATCCGCACCAATCACCACCGCACGCTCATCCAACGCGGCACGCTCGGTAGCCAGCGACCAGCCCACATCCACCACCGAACCGGAGTCCTCAGTGGACAACCCGGCCGCGAGCCCGGACGCCTGCGCCACCACACCCGCGTCGTCCCGGCCGGACACCACCCACGGCACCACCGGATCGGCGATCTCGACGTCGGCGCGCTCCGGAACCTCCTCGGCGGGAGCCTGTTCGAGGATGATGTGCGCGTTGGTGCCCGAGATCCCGAACGCCGAGACCCCGGCCCGGCGCGGACGGTCCACCGCGGGCCAGTCCCGCGCCTCGGTCAGCACTTCCACGCCACCGGCCGACCAGTCCACATGCGACGACGGCGAGTCCACGTGCAGCGTGGCGGGAAGAACCCCGCGTTGCAGCGCCGCCACCATCTTCACCACACCGGCGACACCGGCGGCGGCCTGCGTGTGCCCGATGTTGGACTTCACCGAGCCCAGCCACAACGGCTCGTCCCGATCCTGCCCGTAGGTGGCGAGCAACGCCTGCGCCTCGATCGGATCGCCCAGCTTCGTGCCGGTGCCGTGCGCCTCCACCGCGTCCACATCGGACACCTCAAGACCGGCATCCGCCAGCGCCGCACGGATCACCCGCTGCTGCGACGGACCATTAGGCGCCGTCAAACCGTTCGACGCGCCATCGGAGTTCACCGCCGAACCCCGCACCACCGCCAGCACCCGGTGCCCGAGGCGCCGGGCGTCCGAGAGCCGCTCCACCACCAGGACACCGACGCCCTCGGACCAGCCGGTGCCGTCGGCCGCGTCGGCGAACGCCTTGCACCGCCCGTCGCCGGAAAGCCCGCCCTGCTTCGTGAACTCCACCAGCGAACCGGGCGTCGACATGATCGTGACGCCACCCGCCAGCGCGAGCGAGCACTCACCGCGCCGCAGGGACTGCGCCGCCAGGTGCAGCGCCACCAAGGACGACGAGCACGCGGTGTCCACGGTGACCGCGGGACCTTCCGTCCCGAACGTGTAGGCGACCCGGCCCGAGACCACGCTGGCCGCGTTGCCGGTCATCAGGTAGCCCTCGAAGTCGTCGGACGAAGCGAGCAGCATCGAGGTGTAGTCCTGGCCGTTGGACCCGGCGAACACCCCGGCGTCGCGGCCCTGCAGCGACAGCGGGTCGATCCCGGCCCGCTCCAGCGCTTCCCACGAGCATTCGAGCATCAGCCGCTGCTGCGGGTCCATGGCAAGGGCTTCCCGAGGCGAGATCCCGAAGAACCCGGCGTCGAACGCCGAAGCTCCTTGCAGGTAACCACCTTCGCGGGCGCCGCTGGCGCCGGGGCCGTCGCCGTAGAGCACGTCCAGCGGCCAGCCGCGGTCGGTCGGCAACGGGCCGAGCGCGTCCGCACCCGAGTGGACCAGGTCCCACAGCTCGTCCGGCGAGCCGATGCCACCGGGGAAGCGGCAGGCCGCGCCGACGATGACCACCGGATCGTCCACTTCGGACTGGCGAACGACCGGGGCAACGGTAGCGACGGCGGGCTCACCGAGTTCGGCGAGCAGGTGCCGCGTGAGCGCACGCGGGGTCGGGTAGTCGAAGATCAGCGTCGCCGGGAGCCGCAGCCCCGACGCGGCGGTGAGCCGGTTGCGGAAGTCGACCGCGGTCAGCGAGTCGAACCCGAGGTCCGAGAACGCCTTGCGCGGTTCGATCGCGTCCGGTCCGTCGTGCCCGAGCACGAGCGCGGCCTGACCGCGGACGACGTCGAGCACCGCGCGGTCCCGCTCGTCGCCTGCCAGCCCGGCGATCTGCTCTCGCAGCCCGGAAAGCCCCGCCCCCGCACGGTTTTCGGCCGCGGCTTCGGCGGCCGACGCGGCTTCGGGGATCTCCCGGATCAGCGCGCTCGGCCGCAGCGCGGTGAACGCGGGCGCGTAGGTCGGCCAGTCCACCCCCGCCACGGTCAGCGTGGCGTCACCGGAACCGGCCGCGGCGAAGAGCACCTCCATCGCGAGTTCCGGGTCGAGCGCGTGGATACCGCCCTTGCGCTGGCGTTCGGCGACGGCCGCGTTCTGCGCCATCCCCGCCTCGGCCCACGGGCCCCACGCGATCGAGGTCACCGGGAGGCCCAGCCCGGCGCGGTGCTCCGCCAGCGCGTCCAGTGCGGCGTTGGCCGCCGCGTAGTTGCCCTGGCCGGGACCGCCCCACACGCCTGCGGTCGAGGAGAACAGCACGAAGGCTTCGAGCCCGTCGGTCAGTTCGTGCAGGTTCCGCGCGGCGGACACTTTGGGCCGCAGCACCCCGGCGAACTGCTCGACGGTCAGCGATTCGGCGACACCGTCGTCGAGCGTGCCCGCCGCGTGCACGACCGCGGTGAGCGACGGCACCTCGGCCAGTACCGCGGCCAGCGCGTCACGATCGGCGGCGTCGCAGGCCACGACGGTCGCCGAAGCACCGTGCGCCGCCAACCGCGCCACCAGGTCCGCGGCACCGTCGGCGGCCGGCCCGCGCCTGCTGAGCAACAGCAGGTGCTCGGCGCCGGACTCGGCGAGCCGCTCCGCGACGAGGCCGCCCAGCGCGCCGGTGCCACCGGTGACGAGCACGGTGCCCGACGGGCTCCACGGCGTCACCTCGGCCGGTTCGGCGGCGCGCACGAGCCGCCGCACGAACACCCCGGACGAGCGCACGGACACCTGGTCCTCGCCGCCGCCGGAGGTCAGCACGGCCGCGAGCCCGGTCGCGCAGCGCCGGTCCAGCGCGGCGGGCAGGTCGGCGAGACCACCCCAGCGCGCCGGGTTCTCGACCGCGACCACGCGGCCGAAGCCCCACACCAGCGACTGGCCGACCGAGGTCAGCCGGTCGGTGCGCGCCGACGCGGTCGCTTCCCGCGTGACGCACCAGACGGCGCCGGTGACCCCGGCGTCGTCGAGCGCCTGCACCAAGGTCATGGTCCCCGCCAGCCCGGCCGGGACGTCCGCGGCGACCGGGTGCGGCCGCTCGTCGAGCGGCAGCAGGCACAGGATCCCTTCGTAGGCGGCGTTTTCGGCGAACCGCGCCGCCAGCGCCGCCCTGTCCTCAGTGGACGGATCGACGGTCATCGTCTCGAATTCGACGGCGGGCCCGGCGAGCCCGGCGAGCAGGTCACCGGCCCACTCGGACTCGGTGCCGGGGACGACCGCGAGCCAGCGGCCGGTCAGCTTCGCGTCACGGCGTTCGCCGAGCGGCTGCCAGCGAACCCGGTACCGCCAGTCGCGTGCCAGGTTCCGGCGGTCTTCGCCGTGCCGCCACGCGGAAAGCGCCGGGAGCAGTTCGCCAAGCGACGCGTCGGCCGCGACCCCGAGCCGCTCGGACAGCACCGCGGTGTCGGCTTCTTCCACGTACCGCCAGAACTCCGTCGAAACCGCGTCGGCGGTGACGGTGGCCTCCGCCGAACCCGCGCCGTCGCGCAGGGTCGGCCAGAACCGCGCGCGCTGGAACGGATAGGTGGGCAGTGCGGTGCCCGCGCCGTCGAGCACCGGCCCGAAGTCGACCGGCACGCCGCGGACGAACAGCTCGGCCGCGGACAGCAGGAACCGGTCGAGCGAGCCTTCGTCGCGGCGCACGGAGCCGACGACGGCGGGTTCGCTGTCGAGCCCGGCCGCCTCGATCGTTTCCCGGATCGCCATGCCGAGCACCGGATGCGGTCCGGTCTCGACGAACGCGTCGTACCCGGCGGCGAGCAGCGCCCGCGTCGCGGGTTCGAACCGCACGGTCTGGCGGAGGTTCCGGTACCAGTAACCAGCGCCGAGTTCGGCGGTACCGAGCCACTGGTCGTCCACTGTGGAGTAGAACGGCACGGTGCCGGTCCTCGGCTCGATCCCGGCGAGCAGCTCGGCGAGTTCGGCCTCGATGCGTTCGACGTGCGCGGAGTGCGACGCGTAGTCCACCGGGACCCGCTTCGCGCGCGTCCCGGCCGCTTCGCACACGTCCATCAGCTCGTCGAGCGCCTCGGCGTCACCCGCGACGACGGTCGACGCGGGGCCGTTGAGCGCGGCCACGGAGATCCGCCCGTCCCAGCGCCGCAGCAGGTCCTCTGCCTCGGCCTGCCCCGTCGCCAGCGACACCATGCCGCCGAGCCCGGCGATCGAGCCGATCGCCTTGCTGCGCAGGCACACCACCTTCGCGGCGTCGGAAAGG
Source organism: Amycolatopsis minnesotensis (assembly GCF_039529815.1). Taxonomy (NCBI): domain Bacteria; kingdom Bacillati; phylum Actinomycetota; class Actinomycetes; order Pseudonocardiales; family Pseudonocardiaceae; genus Amycolatopsis; species Amycolatopsis minnesotensis. Next base: position 60,534 of record NZ_BAAANN010000007.1, read on the forward strand.
GCCAGTCCACCCGCGACACAGGCGGCGGCGATCTCGCCCTGGGAATGCCCCAGCACCGCGGCGGGCTCGACCCCGTAGGAGCGCCACAGCTCGGCCGTGGCGACCATGACGGCGAACAGCGCGGGCTGCACGACGTCGACCCGGTCGAAACCGGGTGCGCCGGGCGCGCCAGCGAGGACGTCGCGCAGGGACCAGTCGACGAACGGCGCCATGGCCGTCTCGCACGCGGCGATGCGGTCCGCGAACACCGGCGAGGCGGCCATCAGCTCCTCGGCCATCCCGAGCCACTGCGAGCCCTGGCCGGGGAAGACGAACACGGTCTTGCCCGCGAGATCGGCGACACCGCGCACCACCGAAGCGGGCTCGTCGGCCGAACCGAAGGCACGCGCGGCAGCGGCGATCTCGTCGCCCGCGGTGCCGACGACCACGCCGCGGTGCTCCAGCATCGCGCGCGTGGTGGCCAGTGAGAACGCGACATCCGCGAGCACCGTCGCCTCCTGACCGTCCACAAGGGACCCGAGCTGCGCGGCGCGCGCGTCGAGCGCGGCCGGGGCGCTCGCGCTCAGCAGGAACGGCCGCACCGACGGGACCGCGGCGGACTCCGCGCGGCCGGTCGCCGGAGCCTGCTCCAGGATCACGTGCGCGTTGGTGCCGCTCATCCCGAACGAGGAGACCGCGGCACGGCGGGGACGGCCTTCCGCGGTCCACGGCCGGGTTTCGGTGAGCAGCTTGACCGCACCCGCCGTCCAGTCGACGTGCGGCGACGGCGTGTCCGCGTGCAGCGTCCTCGGGAGCTGCTCGTGCTTGAGCGCCTCGACCATCTTGATGATCCCGGCGACCCCGGACGCGGCCTGCGCGTGCCCGATGTTGGACTTCACCGAACCGAGCCACAGCGGCGAAGACTCGTCGTGCCCGGCGCCGTAGGTCGCGAGCAGTGCCCCCGCCTCGATCGGGTCGCCGAGCTTGGTGCCCGTGCCGTGCGCCTCGACGACGTCCACATCGGACGGAGTGAGCCCGGCACCGGCCAGCGCGTGCCGGATGACCCGCTGCTGCGCGGGCCCGTTCGGCGCGGTCAGCCCGTTCGAGGCGCCATCGGAGTTCACCGCGCTGGACCGGATCACGGCCAGCACCTCGTGCCCGTTGCGCTTCGCGTCCGAAAGCCGTTCCAGCACCAGCATTCCGGCGCCTTCACCCCAGCTCGCGCCGTCGGCCGCCGCGGAGAACGGCTTGCTCCGGCCGTCGGCGGCGAGCGCGCGCTGACGGCTGAACTCGATCAGCGAACCGGGCGTCGACATGACGGTGACGCCACCGGCGAGCGCGAGCGAGCAGTCGCCCTGCCGCAGCGACGCGCACGCCCAGTGCAGTGCGACCAGCGACGACGAGCACGCGGTGTCGACGCTGACCGACGGGCCCTGCAACCCGAGGGTGTAGGAGACGCGGCCGGACAGCACGCTGGGCGAGTTCCCGGTGCCGAGGAAGCCTTCGAAGCTGTCGGTCGCGTGCAGCAGGAGGTTCGCGTAGTCCTGGTAGGTCACGCCCGCGAACACGCCGGTGAGGCTGTCGCGCAGGCTGTGCGGGTCGATCCCGGCCCGTTCCAGTGCCTCCCACGAGGTTTCCAGCAGGAGCCGGTGTTGCGGGTCCATCGCGATGGCCTCGCGCGGGGCGATGCCGAAGAACCCGGGGTCGAAGTAGCTGGCGCCGTGCAGGAAGCCGCCTTCGCGGGCGTAGCAGGTGCCCGGCACGTCCGGGTCCGGGTTGTACAGGCCTTCGAGGTCCCAGCCGCGGTCGGTCGGCAGGCTCGAAATCGCGTCTACGCCCTGGGAAACCAGCTCCCACAGCTCTTCCGGGGAGTCCGCGCCGCCGGGGTAGCGGCAGCCCATGCCGACGATCGCGATCGGCTCACCGGAATCGGTCACGGTCACCTTCGGCATCGCCGACGCCTTGCCCTCGCCGAGCAGCTCCTCGCGCAGGTGACCGGCGAGCACGACCGGGGTCGGGTAGTCGAACACCAGCGTCGCGGGCAGCCGGAGGCCGGTCGCGGCGTTCAGCGCGTTGCGGAACTCGACCGCGGACAACGAGGTGAACCCGAGGTCCTTGAACGGCCGCTTGGACTCCACCTGATCGGCGCTGTCGTATTCGAGCACGACCGCGGCCTGCTCGACGACGAGCGCGAGCAGCGCTTCGTCCTGTTCCGCGCGCGCCAGCCCGGAGATCCGCTCGCGCAGCGGGTTCGCGTCCCCGTCCGGCACCGCGGCGGCGCGCACCGAGCGGCGCCCGCCGAACGGGGCTTTCTCCTTGGTGGCAACGGGTTCCGGGGCCGCTTCCGCGGTGCCGCCCGGTACCGCGCGCAGCACGAGCGAGTCCACGGACAGCACGGGCAGGCCCTGACCGTCCACGGCGTGGATGGTGAAAGCGGACTCCCGCCCGGTCGGCCGGATGCGCACGCGCAGCTCGGTCGCCCCGACCGCGAGCAGCCGCACGCCGGTCCAGGCGTAGGGCAGTTTCGCGGTCGGCTCACCGTCCGCCGCGCTGAAGTCGAGCGTGTGCAGGGCCGCGTCCAGCAGCGCCGGGTGCAGCCCGAAGGACCGCGCCTCCTTGGCGGCGGGCAGCCGCACCTGGGCGTAGAGGTCCCCGCCGAGCCGCCACACCGAATCCAGACCGCGGAACAACTGCCCATAGTCGACACCGCGGGCGGCGAACCGGTCGTACACGCCTTCCACGTCGACGGCTTCCGCACCGGCCGGGGGCCAGGTAGCGAACTCGGACTCGGCGAAGGGCACGTCGTCCTCGGCACCGAGCATCACGGTCCCGTGCCGCACCCACGGCCGCGCGGTGTCACCGGAGGGCTCGGGCCGCGAGTACACGCGCGCGACGCCCGCGGCGCGCTCGACCCTGACCTGGAGCTGGACGGCACCGTCCTCGGGGAGCACGAGCGGCTGTTCGAGCACGAACTCCTCGACCGTGCCGAGCCCGGCCCGGTCCCCGGCGAGCACGGCCAGTTCGAGGAACGCCGTGCCGGGGAACAGGATCCGGCCGGAGACCCGGTGCTCGGCGAGCCACGGATGCGTCGACACGGACAGCCGCGAGGTGAGCACGAACCCGTCGTCACCGTCGACCGGAACGACCGCGGCCGACAGCGGGTGCCCGGCGGGCTCCTGGCCCAGCGCGGACAGGTCGCCGCGCGCGGGTCCCGGCGTCAGCCAGTAGCGGCTCCGCTGGAAGGCGTAGGTCGGCAAGTCGACATCGCGCCCGGCACCGCCGACGGCGGCCCAGTCCACGTCGACGCCTTCGACGTGCAGCTTCGCCAGCGCGGCGGCCAGCGCGTCGGCCTCGTCGCGATCGCGGCGCCCCACGGCGACGACCGGCGCCTCGCCCCGCACGGTTTCGGACACCATCGACGTCAGCGCGGCATCCGGGCCGACCTCGACGAAGCAGTCCACGCCCTGCGCGCGCAGGGACTCCACACCGGCGGCGAACCGGACGGCTTCGCGCACGTGCCGGACCCAGTAGCCCGCGCTCCGCAGCTCGTCGCCGGTCGCGAGCGCGCCGGTGACGTTCGAAACCACCGGCAGTTCCGGTGCGCGGTACGCGATTCGCCCGGCGATCCCGGCGAACTCGGCCAGCATCGGCTCCATCAGGTGCGAGTGGAACGCGTGGCTCACCCGCAAGCGCTGGGTGCGGCGGCCGAGCGCGCGCACCTGGTCCACCACGGCCAGCACGGCGTCCTCGGTCCCGGAGACCACGACGGCCTTCGGCCCGTTGACCGCGGCGATGCCCACCTCGGCACCGAGGAACCCGCGCACCTCGTCCTCGTCGGCTTCCAGCGCGGCCATCGCCCCGCCGTCCGGCAAAGCCTGCATCAACCTGCCTCGCGCGGCGACCAGTTCGGCCGCGTCGGCCAGGTCGAGGATCCCGGCGACGTGCGCCGCGGTCAGCTCGCCGATGGAGTGTCCACAGAGGAACTCCGGCCGCACCCCGAAGGATTCCAGCAACCGGAACAGCGCGACCTCGACCGCGAACAGCCCGGCCTGGGTGTACTGCGTCCGGTCCACCAGGCCCTCGTCCGACAGCGCCGTCCGCAGTGGACGGTCGAGGTGCCGGTCGAGATGCGCGCACACCTCGTCGTAGGCGTCCGCGAACACGCGGTGCCGCGCGTAGAGCGCCTCACCCATCCCGGCGCGCTGGGCGCCCTGCCCGGAGAAGACGAACGCGACCGTCCTCGGCTCCGACTCCCCGCGCACGAGCTGCGCCGACGGGGTGTCGTCCACCAGCGCGCGCAGGCCGGACAGCAGCTCGTCGCGGTCGTGACCGCGCACCACCGCGCGGTGTTCGAAATGGCCGCGGCGGGTCGCCAGCGACCACGCCACCGCCACGGGGCCGGCCTCTTCCACGACTTTCAGCACCGCTTCGGCGTTGGCCCGCAAAGCGGCCCGGCTGCGGCCGGAAACCAGCAACGGCAGCGAGGAAGCCGGCTCGGCCTCGGCCTTTTCCGGCTCCGCGGGCGGTTCTTCGATGATCACGTGCGCGTTCGTCCCGCTCACGCCGAACGCGGAGACACCCGCGCGGCGCGGCCGGTCACCGGCGGGCCACTCGTGTGCCCGCTCGGCGAGCACGACGGCACCCCGGCCCCAGTTGACGTGCGGGGTCGGCTCGTCGACGTGCAGGGTGGCGGGCACGAGATCGTGCTGGAGCGCCAGCACCATCTTGAGCACCCCGGCCGCACCGGCGGCGGCCTGCGTGTGCCCGATGTTCGACTTCACCGAACCGAGCAGGAGCGGGCGTTCCCGGTGCTGCCCGTAGGTCTCCAGCAGCGCCTGCGCTTCGATCGGGTCGCCGAGCCTGGTGCCCGTGCCGTGCGCCTCGACGACGTCCACATCGGACGGTGCGAGCCCGGCACCGGCCAGTGCCTGCCGGATGACCCGCTGCTGCGCGGGGCCGCTCGGCGCGGTCAGCCCGTTCGACGCGCCGTCGGAGTTCACCGCGCTGCCCTTGACCACGGCCAGCACCCGGTGCCCGTTGCGGCGCGCGTCGGACAGGCGCTCCACCAGCACCATGCCCGCGCCCTCGGCCCAGCCGGTGCCGTCCGCGGCGGCGGCGAAGGCCTTGCACCGGCCGTCCGCGGCGAGGCCGCGCTGCCGGGAGAACTCGACGAACGCGCCCGGCGTCGCCATCACGGTGACACCACCGGCGAGTGCGAGCGAGGCTTCACCGCGTCGCAGTGCCTGTACCGCCAGGTGCAGTGCCACCAGCGAAGACGAGCACGCCGTGTCGACGGTGAGCGCCGGGCCCTGGAGGCCGAGCGTGTAGGCGACCCGGCCGGACAGCACGCTGCCCGCGCCGCCGGTCATCAGGTAGCCCTCGACGCCCTCGGGGACGTCGTCCACGCCGAGGCCGTAGCCGGAAGCGCCCGCGCCGATGAACACCGCGGTGTCGCTCCCCCGCAGCGCCGAGGGCACGATCCCGGCGCGCTCGAACGCCTCCCACGCGGTCTCCAGCACGAGCCGCTGCTGCGGGTCCGTGGCGAGCGCCTCGCGCGGGCTCATTCCGAAGAACGCCGCGTCGAACTCGCCGACGCCGTCCACGAAACCGCTCTCGCGGGCATAGGACTTGCCCGGCACGCCCTCGCGCGGGTCGTACAGGCTGCTCCAGTCCCAGCCCCGGTCCACCGGGAACGCGCCGATGGCGTCGCCGCCGCCGGAAACCAGGTCCCAAAGCTGTTCGGGGCTGCCGACACCACCGGGGTACCGGCAGCTCATGCCGACGATGACGATCGGGTCGTCGTGCACAGTGTCCACATCGGACGCGGCGACGGGAGCAGCGGCCTCTTCGCCACTGGTCCCGAGCAGGTCCTCCAGGTGGGCGGCGAGCGCGGCCGGGGTCGGGAAGTCGAACACGAGCCCGACCGGCAGCTCGAGCCCGGTGCGCCCGCTCAGCGCGTTGCGCAGCTCGACCGCGGTGAGCGAGTCGAAGCCGAGATCGGCGAACGCGGAATCCGCGCGCACCGCGTCCGCACCGGTGTGCCCGAGCACGCTGGCGGCGAGCGAGCGGACGAGATCGAGCAGGAAGCGCCTGCGCTCCACCGAAGTCAGCCCGGCCAGCTCGCCCTGTTCGGCGGGAGCCGCCGCCGGTGCGGCCGGGGTTTCCGGCTCCATTGTGGACAGAAGCGGGCTCGGGCGGCGAAGAGTGAATGCGGGCAGGAAGCGGTCCCAGTCGACGTCGGCGACCACGAGCCCGGCGACGCCGGACCCGATCGCGCCTTCCAGCGCGAGCAGCGCCTGCTCCGGGCGGAGCAGGGTGAGCCCGGCGCGTTCGAGGTTCTCCGCCGCGCCGTCGGCCGCGGCCATGCCGCCCTCGGCCCACGGGCCCCACGCCACCGAGGTCGCGGCCGCACCGCGGGCACGACGTCGTTCGGCGAGCGCGTCGAGGTGGGCGTTGGCGGCCGCGTAGGCGCTCTGCCCGCCGCTGCCCCATGCCGCCGCGACCGACGAGAACAGCACGAACGCGTCCAGGTCGTCCCCGGCCAGCTCGTCGAGGTGATCGGCGCCGAGGGTCTTGGCGGCGAGCACCGCGGCGGCCGCGTCCTCGTCCAGTTCGGCGATCGGGGTCGCGTCGACGACACCGGCCGCGTGGAACACGGCCGTGAGGTCCCCGATGCCACCGATCAGCTCGGCCACGGCAGCGCGGTCGGCGACATCGCAGGACGCGATGGTCACGCGAGCGCCCGCCTCGGTCAGCTCGGCCTCCAGCTCGGCCGCGCCAGGGGCCGCCGCGCCACGACGGCTGGTGAGCACCAGGTGCTCCGCGCCGTGGGTGGCGAGCCACCGCGCGACGTGCGCGCCGATCCCGCCGGTACCGCCGGTGACCAGCACCGTGCCATTGGCCGTCCACAGTGGACACTGCGGATTCTGTGGATTCTGCGATCGTGACGCGCGGGTGAGCCTTCGCACGAAGCATCCCGAAGCCCGCACCGCGACCTGGTCCTCCGGCCCGGACAGCACCGAGCAGAGCCGGTCGAGCGCGCGCCCGTCCACTGCGGCGGGCAGGTCGACCAGCCCGCCCCAGCGCCGCGGCGACTCCAGCGCGGCGACCCTGCCGAAGCCCCAGACCTGGGCGGCCCCGACGTCGGTGAGCGGATCGGACCTGCCGATCGACACCGCACCCGTCGTCACCGTCCACAACGGACTTTCGATCCCGGCTCCGGCCAGTTCCCGAAGGGTGCGCAGGGTTTCGGGGAGACCGTGCTCACCCGGTGCGAACAGGATTCCGTCGGGGGCGCCACCGAGCGTGGTCGACACCTCCGCGCCCCGTGCGGCGAGCCCGTCCGCGAGCTGGGCGGTGACCGGCGCGTCGCCGAGGACGAGCCAGCGGCCCGAGATCCCGCCGCTGATCGTCGCGGGCTGCCAGGTCGCCTGGTAGCGCAGGCCCTCGACGGCGTCGCGGGTGCCGCGGTACCGGTGCCAGGACGCGAGCGCGGGCAGCACCCGCGCCAGCGCGTCGCGTTCACCGGTGCCGAGGTCCAGTTCCGCGCCGAGTTCGTCGGCCTCGCCCGCGCTCACCCTGGCCCAGAACTCGCCGTCGGCGGTGGCCGTCGCGGCGGCCCGGCGCAGGCGCGGCCAGAACCGCTCGGCCTGGAACGGGTAGGTCGGCAGCTCGACCGGGCCGGATCCCCCCGGCCCGAACGCGTTCGCGGCATCGAAGGCGACGCCGTGCACGTGCAGTTTCGCCAGCGCGCCCCGCACCGAGCGAGGCTCGTCGGCTTCGCGCAGCAGCGGCACGGTGACCGCGTCCTGATCGGACACCAGCCCGCTCAGCGCCTTGCCAGGACCGACCTCGACGTACCGGGTCACACCCTCGTTCGCCAGCGCCGCCAGCCCGTCGGCGAACCGCACCGGGCGGCGGACGTGCTCGGCCCAGTACGACGGCGTGCGCAGTTCCGCCGCCGTCGCCCGCGCGCCGGTGAGGTTGGAGATCAGCGGGATCTCCGGCTCGCCGAACGAGATCCCGGCCAGCACGGCGCGGAACTCGTCGAGCACCGGGTCCATCAGGCGCGAGTGGAAGGCATGGCCGACGCGCAGGCGCTTGACCTGGTGGCCCTCGCCCGAAAGCAGCTCCGCGGCTTCCTCGATCGCGCTCGCCGCACCGGAAAGCACCACCGAGTCCGGCGCGTTGACCGCCGCGAGGTCCACCGGAAGGTCCGCGACCTTGGCGACGACCTCGTTTTCCGGCGCGCGGACCGAAAGCATCGCGCCGTCAACCGGCGCGGCGTGCATCAGCCGCCCGCGCGCGGCGACGAGCCGTGCCGCGTCGGGCAGGCTCAGCACCCCGGACACGTGCGCGGCGGTCAGCTCGCCGATCGAGTGCCCGGTCAGCACGTCCGGCCGCAGGCCGTGGTGCGCCAGCAGCCGGAACAGCGCCGTTTCGACGGCGAACAGGGCGGGCTGCGTGTGATCGGTCCGGTCGAGCGACTCGGGGTCCTCGCCGGTGAGCAGGAGGTCGCGAAGCGAAATTCCGAGCTGGGGCTCGAACGCCGCGCACACCTCGTCCAGCGCCTCGGCGAAAACGGCCGACGTGGCGTAGAGGCCCCGGCCCATGCCGATGCGCTGCGCGCCCTGGCCGGGGAACAGGAACGCCACCTTGCCGGTGCGCGCCGTGCCGGTCAGCGCGCCGCCGTCCGCGGCGGCACGCAGCCCGGCGGCCAGTTCGGCGGCGTCGTCGCCGAGCACGGCGATGCGGTGGTCGAACGCGGCGCGGGTGCTCAGCAGCGCGCTGGCGATGTCGCGCACCCGTGCGCCCGGGTCTTCCGCCAGCGGCAGCAACGCGGCCGCCTGCGCGCGGGCCGCCGCCTCCGACCGTCCGGAAAGGACCCACACCGCGGGACCGTCCTGCGGCGCTTCGGCCGCGGGCGGCTCGTCCGGCAGTTCGTCCGGCAGTTCGAGAATGACGTGCGCGTTGGTCCCGCTGACCCCGAACGCGGACACCGCGGACCGGCGGGGGCGGCCGGTCTCCGGCCAGGCGAGGGATTCGGCCAGCACGCGGACGCCGCCGCGCGACCAGTCGACCCGCGGTGAGGGCTCGTCGACGTGCAGGCTCCGCGGCGCCACCCCGGCGCGCATGGCCAGCACCATCTTGAGCACCCCGGCCACGCCGGAGGCGGCCTGGGTGTGCCCGATGTTGGACTTCACCGAGCCGACCAGCAGCGGCTCCCCGTGCCGGTCGCGGCCGTAGGTGTCGAGCAGCGCCTCCGCCTCGATCGGGTCGCCGAGCGAGGTGCCGGTGCCGTGCGCCTCGACCACGTCCACATCGGACGGTGCGAGCCCGGCGCCGGCGAGCGCGTCGGTGATGACCCGCTGCTGCGCGCGCCCGTTCGGCGCGGTCAGCCCGTTGCTGGCGCCGTCGGAGTTCACCGCGGTGCCCTTGACGACGGCGAGCACCGGATGCCCGAGCCGCCGCGCGTCGGAAAGGCGTTCGAGCGCGAGGACGCCGACGCCCTCGCCCCAGCCGGTGCCGTCGGCGGCGGCCGCGAACGGCTTGCACCGCCCGTCCGCGGCGAGCCCGCCCTGCCTGGCGAACTCGACGTAGGCGCCGGGCGTGCTCATCACGGTGGCGCCGCCGGCGAGCGCGGTCGAGCACTCGCCGCGCCGCAGCGCCTGGCAGGCCAGGTGGAGTGCGACGAGCGAGGCCGAGCACGCGGTGTCGACGGTGAGCGCGGGGCCCTGCAGGCCGAGCGCGTAGGCGATCCGTCCGGAAAGGACACTCGCCGCGCTGCCGGTACCGGCGTGCCCCGCCAGGTCCTCTTCGGACCGTTCCAGCAGTGCCGGGTAGTCCTGCCCGTTGGTGCCGAGGAACACGCCGACGCGGTCGCCGCGCACCGAGGTGGGGTCGATACCGGCCCGCTCCAGTGCCTCCCACGAGGTCTGGAGCAGCAGGCGCTGCTGCGGGTCCATCGCGAGCGCTTCACGGGGCGAGACACCGAAGAACGCGGCGTCGAACCCGGCGATGTCGTCGAGGAAACCGCCTTCGGCCGCGTACCCGCCGCCGATGTCGAGCGCGTCCCAGCCGCGGTCGGCGGGGAACGGCACGAGCGCGTCCACCTCGTCGTCGACGAGGCGCCAGAACTGCTCGGGGGTTTCGACGCCGCCGGGGAAGCGGCAGCCCGCCCCGATGATCGCGATCTCGTCTTCTCCGCCATCCACAACGGACACAGCGGGCACCGCGGGCACCGCGGCAGCGGTGCCGGCACCGTCGCCGAACTCGTCGGCGAGGTGGCGCGCCAGCTCCGCCGGGGTCGGGAAGTCGAACACCAGGCCCGCGGGCAGCCGCAGGCCGGTCACCGCGGTCATCGCGTTGCGGAACTCGACCGCGGTCAGCGAGTCGAACCCGTTGTCGCGGAAGGACTGCGCGGCTTCGATCCGGTCGGCGCCGGAGTGGCCGAGCGCGGCCGCCGCCTGCGTGCGGACGATCTCGGTGAGCGCGGCGAGCCGGTCCCCGGCGGACATGGCCCGCAGCCGCGCGGCCTCGCCGTCCTCGGCCTTCCCCGTGGGCACCGCCTCGGTGACGGCCGCCTCCGGGATCTCGGACAGCAGCGCCGAAGCACGCGGGGACGGGGACGAGCCGAACCGCGACCAGTCGAGGTCGGCGATCGCGACGGTGCCGTCGCCGCCGGGTGCCGCGACCGCGTCCAGCAGTGCGGCGCAGGCGAGTTCCGGTGCCATCGGCGGGGTTCCGGCGCGGCGCAGGTGCCGCGAGACGGTGGCGTCGTCAGCCATCCCGCCCTCGGCCCACGGGCCCCAGGCGATCGAGGTCGCGGGCAGGCCCTCCGCGCGGCGCGCGCGGGCCAGTGCGTCCAGGTAGGCGTTCGCGGCGGCGTAGTTGCCCTGTCCGGACGAGCCGACGGTGGCCGCCAGCGAGGAGAAGAGCACGAACGACGACAGGTCGAGGTCTCGGGTCAGCTCGTGCAGGTGCCGGGCGGCGTCGGCCTTCGGCCGCAGCACCGCGGCGAACCGGTCCGGGGTCAGCGCGGTGAGCACGCCGTCGTCGACCACGCCCGCGGTGTGCACCACCGAGGTCAGCGGGACGGCCGGGTCGATCCCCGCGAGCAGCGCTTCGAGCTGCGCGCGGTCACCGGTGTCGCACGAGGCGATCGTGACGCGGGCACCGGCCGCGGTGAGCTCGGCGGCCAGGTCGTCCGCGCCGGGCGCGTCCGCGCCCCGGCGGCTGACCAGCAGGAGGTGTTCCGCGCCGCGCGCGGCGAGCGCGCGGGCGACGTGCGCGGCGAGCGCGCCGGAACCGCCGGTGATCAGGGTCGTCCCGGTGGACCACGAGCCGGGGTCGCGCAGCGGCGACGGGGCTCGGCGCACCAGCCTGCGGCCGAACACTCCCGAGCCGCGGATCGCGAACTGGCTTTCCGAGGCGGTCGCGAGACAGGCGGCGAGCCGGTCACCCGCGAGCTCGTCGAACTGTTCGGGCAGGTCGATCAGGCCACCGGCGCGGTCGGGCTCTTCGAGTGCGAGCACCTGGCCGAAGCCCCACGCGGTCGCCCGCACCGGCGCCGGAACCGGGTCGGTCCGCCCGGTCGAGACGGCACCGCGCGTCAGGATCCAGAGCGCCGCGCCCGCGTCGAGGTCGCCGAGTGCCTGCGCCAGTGCCGCGGTCAACGACAGGCCGGGCCACTCCGACGGGTGCGTGCGCTCGGGTGCCATGCCCAGCAACGAGACGACGCCGTCGAAACCGTCCACAGCGGACAGTGCTTCGCGCAGGGCCGCCCTGGAGTCCGGAGTGGACTCATCGACCTCGACCGGGACGGCCGTCGCGCCCGCCTTCCGCAGCGCGGCCGACACGTCCGCCACCTCCGGCGCGCCGCCGGCGCTCACCACGAGCCAGGTGCCGGTCAGCGAAGGGGCGGCGGTTTCGGTGCCGCGCCAGGAAATCTGGTAGCGCCAGTCCTCCACGAGGTGGCGGCCGCGGCGCTCGCCGAGCCAGTACGTCTCGTGCTCGAACGGCGAGAGCGGCAGGTCGGTGACGGTCGCGGCGGGGAACACCGCGTCCCACGACAGCGAAACCCCGTCGACGTGCAGGCCCGCGACCGCGGCGGCCAGCGCGGCGTCCTCGGCACGGTCCGCGCGGCCGGTGGTGACGACGAACGGCTCGCGGTCACCCGGTGCCACCGGCTCCTGTTCGAGGCATTCGGTGATGGCACCCGCGAGCGCCGCGGTCGGCCCCACCTCGACGAACCGGCGCACGCCGCGCGCGAACAGCGTCCGCACGCCGTCGGCGAAGCGCACTGCCCGGCGCAGGTGCGAAACCCAGTACTCGGCGGTGTCGAGCCCTTCGGCGATTTCACCGGTCACGTTCGAGACGATCGGGATCCGCGGTGCCCGGTAGGCGATCCCGCCCGCGACGGCGCGGAACTCGTCGAGCACCTCGTCCATGTGCGCGGAGTGGAACGCGTGGCTCACCCGGAGGCGGCGGGTGCGCAGGCCGCGCTCCTCGGCGCGGCGGATCACTTCGGTGATCGCGTCTTCGTCACCCGAGACGACCGTGGCGGCGGGCCCGTTGACGGTGGCGATCTCGGCGGCCAGCCCGTCCAGCAACCCGGCCGCATCCGCTTCGCCGGTGCGCAGCGACACCATCGCGCCGCGCCGCTCGACGGACTGCATGAGCCGTCCGCGCGCGGCGACCAGGCGGCACGCGTCCGGCAGCGACAGCACGTCCGCGACGTGCGCGGCGGTCAGCTCGCCGATCGAGTGTCCGATGAGGAACGCGGGCTCGACGCCGTAGGAGTGCAGGGTGCGGGAGAGCGCGACCTCGAACGCGAACAGCGCGGCCTGGGTGTAGACGGTCTGGTCGAGTTCGCTGTCGTCGGCGAACATCAGCGCGCGCAGGTCGACGCCCAGTTCGGCGTCCAGGTGCCCGCACACCTCGTCCAGCGCGGCGGCGAAGACCGGCACCTCCGCGTGCAGCAGCCGCCCCATGCCCGCGCGCTGCGCGCCCTGGCCGGAGAAGACCAGCGCGAGCTTGCCGCCCCGCGCGATCCCGGCCGGCACCGCGTGCGGCGAGGTCAGGCCGTCGGCGACGGCGCGAAGGCCCTCGGCCAGTTCGTCGGCCGAACCGCCGGTGACCGCGGCCCGGTGCGGCAGCGCGGCACGCGTGGTGGCCAGCGAGTACCCGATCGCGGCGAGATCGGCGTTCCCGGTGAGGTGGCCGAGCATCGCGCGCGCCCGCGAAGCGAGCGCGGTGCGGGTGCGCCCGTGCAGGACCCACGGCACCACCGAAGGCGCCGGGACAACGTCCGCGGCGGACTCCTCGACCGGGGGTGCCGACTCGATGATCAGGTGCGCGTTGGTGCCGCTCACGCCGAAGGCGGAAACACCGGCGCGGCGCGGGGTCTCCGATTCGGGCCACGCCTCGTTGCCGGTCAGCAGCGAGACGGACCCGGCCGACCAGTCCACTTTGGACGTGGGATTGGCCGAGTACCGGGACTTCGGCAGCGTTTCGGCGCGCAGCGCCATGACCATCTTGATCACACCGGCGACCCCGGCGGCGGCCTGGGTGTGCCCGATGTTCGACTTGACCGTGCCGAGCCGCAGCGGCCGCTCGCGGTGCCGCCCGTAGGTGGCGAGCAGCGCCTGCGCTTCGATCGGGTCGCCGAGCGTGGTCGCGGTGCCGTGCGCCTCCACGACGTCCACATCGGACGGTGCGAGCCCGGCGTTGTCGAGTGCCTGCGTGATCACGCGCTGCTGCGCCGCCATCGACGGCGCGGTCAGCCCGTTGCTCGCGCCGTCGGAGTTGACCGCGGACCCGCGCAGCACGGCGAGCACCCGGTGCCCGCGGCGGCGGGCGTCGGAAAGCCGTTCCAGCACGAGCACGCCGGCGCCCTCGCCCCAGCCGGTGCCCGCCGCGTCGTCGGAGAACGCGTGGCAGCGCCCGTCCGGGGAGAGCCCGCCCTGGCGGGCGAACTCCTCGAAGGCCATCGGCACCGCCATCACGGCGACGCCGCCCGCGAGCGCGGTCGAGCACTCGCCCGCGCGCAGCGCCTGCGCCGCCATGTGCAGCGCGACGAGCGACGACGAGCACGCCGTGTCCACGGTGACGGCGGGCCCTTCCAGGCCCATCGTGTAGGCGATGCGGCCGGAAAGCACCGCGCCGGAAAGCCCGGTCAGCAGGTGCCCTTCGCTGCCCTCGGACTCGGTGTCCGGCGACGCGGCATACCCCGACGGGCCCGCGCCGATGAACACGCCGGTCCTGGTGCCGCGCAGGGTGCCCGCGTCGAGCCGTGCCTGCTCGACGGCCTCCCACACGACCTCCAGCAGCACCCGCTGCTGCGGGTCCATCGCGAGCGCCTCGCGCGGCCCGATCCCGAAGAACCCGGCGTCGAAGTCGCCGACGTCGTGCAGGAAACCGCCCTGCTGCCCGTCGAACGCGGCCAGGTCCCAGCCGCGGTTCTCCGGGAAGCCGCCGATCGCGTCGCCGCCGGAGGCCACCAGGTCCCACAGCTTTTCGGGGGTGTGCGCGCCGCCGGGGTACCGGCAGGCCATGCCCACGATCGCGATGGGCTCGCGTGCCCGCTCCTCGGTCTCGCGCAACCGTTCACGGGTTTCGGCGAGATCCGCCGTGACCCACTTCAGGTAGTCCCGCAGTTTCTGTTCGTTCACGCTCGGCACCTCGTCTGGATTCTCGGGCGAGCACTCTTCGTGCCGGGGCCGCGGTCAGGACCTGCGAAGCTGGTTGTCGATGAAGTCGAAGATCTCGTCGTCGCTGGCCGATCCCAGCTGCTCGGTCGCGCTGCCCGCGCCCCGCTCCGAGGACCGGTCGACCGTCCGGAGGAGCATCCGAAGTCGTTCAGCGATCCGGCTCCTTTCGGCCTCGTCGAGGTCGGCGGTCGCCATCGCCTCCTCGAACTGGTCGAGCCCGGAGTCCGGGGTGGCCGATGGCAGCAGCAGCTCGTGCAGGTGTGCGGCCAGCGCGGCGACCGTCGGGTGGTCGAACACCAGGGTCGGAGGCAGTGCCAGCCCGGTGCGCCGCCCGAGGTCGTTGCGCAGGTCGACGGCGGTCAGCGAGTCGAACCCCAGCTCACGGAACGCCTTGTCGGCGTCCAGGGCCTCACTCTCGTCGTAACGTAGGACAGCGGCCGCTTGGGTACTCACCAGTCGAACTAGGAATTCTTCTCGGTCCGCGCGGGTTAGGCTCCCCAGCTCCGCGAGCAGGTCGCCGGGTGCCGCTTCGGCCGCCACCGGTCCGGTTCCCGCCGCCTCCGGGATGGTCCCGATCAGCGGGCGGGCGCGCGCCAGTGTGTAGATCGGCGCGAACCGGGCCCAGTCGACGTCGGCGACCGCGAGGAAGGTCTCGTCCGCCTCCACCGCGGCGCCGAGCACGTCCATGGCCAGCGCGGGGTCCATCGGCCGCACGCCCTGGCGCTCCAGGTTCGCCGCGGCCGCCGGCTCGGCGGCGAGGCCGACTTCGCCCCACGCTCCCCACGCGATCGACAGCCCGTGCTCGCCCCTGGCGCGGCGCGCGGCGGCGAACCCGTCGAGGAAGCCGTTGGCCGCGGCGTAGGCGCCCTGTCCCGCGCTGCCCCACACCCCGGCGTTCGAGGAGAACACCACGAACTCCAGTCCCGGCCCGAAGACCGCTTCCAGGTTCTGCGCGCCGAGCACCTTCGGGCCGCACACCCGTGCCCAGGATCCGAGGTCCGCTTCGAGCACCGGCGCGTCGTCCACCGCGCCCGAGGCGTGGTAGACCGACCCGACCCGGACGCCGTCGGCGGCCAGCCCCGCGCTCAGCCGCTCGACCGCCGCGCGGTCGGCGACGTCGCAGGCCAGCACCTCGGCGCGCGCGCCCCTTTCGGCGAGCCGCGCGAGGAGTGCTTCGACGCCGGAGGCTTCCCGGCCCGACCGGCTCACCAGCACCAGCTCGGTTTCGCCCGCTTCGGCGAGCCACTCGGCCAGCCGCGCGCCGATCCCGCCGGTACCCCCGCTGACCAGCACCGCGCCGTCACCGGTGGCGCGTTTCCGCAGGCCGCCGGATTCCCCGGCGGTGTCCCGGGTCAGCCGCCTGCCGAAGAGCTTGCCGTCGCGGATCGCGAGCTGGTCCTCTTCGCCCGCCGACGCGAGGACCCCGGCCAGCAGGCGCGCGGTCTCGTCGCCGAACCCGGCAGGGAGGTCCACCGTGCCCGCCCACCGGTCGGGCTGTTCGAGGCCGATCACCCTGCCCAGCGCCCAGTCCCCGGAGCGCTCGGGCAGCACCGCGTCACCGAACTCGGCGACGGCCTGGCGCGTCACGTTCCAGACCGGCGCGGTGGTCCCCAGTTCGGCCAGCGCGCGCACCAGCAGCGCCGAGAGCCACCACGACCTCGCCACCCCGTGGTCCAGCCAGCCGCGTTCCTCGGTGAGCGTGGAGATCACCCGGTCGAACCGGCCCGCCGCCTTGATCAACGCCGCCAGCCCGGACGCGGTCACGTCGGCCGCCACCGGAACCACGGCCAGTTCGCCCGCGTGCCCGGCGCGGAGCGCGGCGGTCACGGACCCGGTCCACGCCGGGTCCCCGTCGGCGGGCACGACCAGAAGCCACCGGCCCGTGTCCGCGGCGCGGGGGGCTTCCCGCGGCGCCCAGGTGATCCGGTAGCGCCAGTCGCGGGTGACCCCCTCGGCGCGCCTGCCGTTCCACCAGCTCGCCAGCCTCGGCAGCACCTCCGGCCACGCGTTGTCCTCAGTGGACTGACCGTCGACGAGTTTCGCCAGCAGGTCCGCGTCGCCGCTTTCCACCGCGGTCCAGAAATCCGCCGCCGCACCGGCGCCGGCCGGCTCGGGCACCGCTTCGGGCCAGTAGTCGCGCCGGTCGAAGGCGTAGGTGGGCAGCGGGACCCTGGCCGCGCCGTCGAACGACACGCTCCAGTCGACGTCGACGCCGCGGACCCAGACCTCGCCGAGCGAACGCAGGAACCGGTCCAGCCCGCCGTCGCCGCGGCGCAGCGAGCCGACCACGACCCCGGTGCCCACGACCTCTTCCACGCTCATCGTCAGCACCGGGTGCGGGCTCAGCTCGACGAAGCAGCCGTGCCCGCCGCGCGCGAGATCCTCGACGCCGGGTCCGAACCGGACCGGGTCGCGCAGGTTGCGGAACCAGTACCCGGCGTCCAGTTCGGGTCCTTCGACCAGCGCGCCGAGCACGGTGGAGTGGAACGCGACCGTCGCGCGGCGCGGGCTCAGCCCGTCCAGCGCGGCCACCAGGTCGTCCCGCACGGCGTCCACATAGGACGAATGCGAGGCGTAGTCGACGGGCACCCACCGGGAGCGCAGGTTCCGCTCGGCACACCACGACACGACGCGTTCGAGCGCCGGAACCTCGCCGGAGAGCACGACGGCCGACGGCCCGTTCACCGCCGCGACGCCGACCCCGTCCCCGAGCACGGGGGCGAGCGCCTCCTCCGACGCGAGCACGGAGAGCATCCCGCCGCCCGACGGCAGCGCGCGGATCAGCCGCGAGCGGGCGACCGCCACGCCCAGCGCTTCGGACAGCGTGAGGACACCGGCCACGCACGCGGCGGCGACCTCGCCCTGCGAGTGCCCGAGCACCGCGTCCGGGAGCACGCCGTGGTGCTGCCACACCCGCGCGAGCGAGATCATCATCGCGCACAGCGCGGGCTGCACCACGTCCACGCGGTCGAGCAGCTCCGCCGCCGCACTGCCCTCTTCGGCCGTCACGACCTCGCGCAGCGACCAGTCCACGAGGCCGTCCAGCACGGCCGCGCATTCGGACATCGCCTCGGCGAACACCGGCGACTCGGCCCACAGGCGCCCGCCCATGCCGACCCACTGCGCACCCTGGCCGGGGAAGACGAACACGGTGCGGCCGGGCCCGCCAGGGACCGCCCGTCCCGTGACGACGCCGGTGGCCTCCGCTTCGAGCGCGGTCAGTTCGGCCTCGAAGTCCGCCGCGTTCGCGCCCACCAGCACGGCCCTGTCTTCGAACGTGGCGCGGGCGGTGAGCGAAAAGCCGGTGTCGGCGGGGTTTCCGGGAAGCCCGGTCAACGCGGTGAGCTGCCCGCGCAGCGCCCTGGTGCCCCGTGCCGAGACGATCCAGGGCACGAAACCGGTCGGCGGCGTGCGCTCCGGCACCGGCTTCGGCGGCGCCTGCTCGACGATGACGTGCGCGTTCGTGCCGCTCACGCCGAACGCCGAGACACCCGCCCGGCGCGGCCGGTCCGCCTCGGGCCACGCGCGCTCCGCGGTGGCCAGTTCGACCGCGCCCGCCGTCCAGTCCACTTCGGACGAAGGACGGTCGGCGTGCAGCGTCGGCGGCACCACGCCGTGACGCATCGCCTCGATGACCTTGATCAGGCCGGCGGCGCCCGCCGCGGCCTGGGTGTGCCCGATGTTCGACTTCACCGAACCGAGCAGCAGCGGGTGCGCCCGGTCCTGGCCGTAGGTGGCCAGCAGCGCCTGCGCCTCCACCGGGTCACCGAGCTTGGTGCCCGTGCCGTGCGCCTCGACGACGTCCACATCGGACGGTGCGAGCCCGGCACCGGCCAGCGCGCGCCGGATCACCCGCTGCTGCGAAGGCCCGTTCGGCGCGGTCAGCCCGTTCGACGCGCCGTCGGAGTTGATCGCGGTGCCCCGCACCACGGCGAGCACCTCGTGCCCGAGCCGCTCGGCGTCGGCGAGGCGTTCCACGGCGAGCACGCCGACGCCCTCGCCCCACGCGGTGCCGTCGGCCCCGTCCCCGAACGCCTTGCACCGGCCGTCGGGGGAAAGCCCGCCCTGGCGCTCGAACTCGGCGAACATGGCCTCGGTGGCCATGATGGTGGCCCCGCCCGCGAGCGCGAGCGAGCACTCGCCGGAGCGCAGCGCCTGCACCGCGAGGTGCAGTGCGACCAAAGAGGACGAACACGCCGTGTCGACCGACACCGACGGGCCTTCGAAACCGAACAGGTAGGAGACCCGGCCGGACAGCACCGAGGCCGCGTTCCCGGTCGCCAGCAGCCCTTCCACCTCGGGCAGGTTCTTCGTGCGCTCCGCGTAGTCGTGCAGGCTGGACCCGATGAACACCCCGGTGTCCGAGCCGCGCAGCGCCCGCGGGTCGGCACCGGCGGTTTCCAGTGCCTCCCAGGCACATTCCAGCACCAGGCGCTGCTGCGGGTCCATGGCCAGTGCTTCCCTCGGCGAGATGCCGAAGAACGCGGCGTCGAACCCGGCCACATCGGTCAGGAACCCGCCGATGCCGCGGCTCCACCCTCGACCGGGCGGGGTCCTGCCCATCACGTCGACGCCGCCCGCGACGACGTCCCACAGCGCCGCGGGCGAATCGACACCGCCGCCGAACCGGCAGCCCATCCCGACGACGGCGAGCGTTTCGTCCTCAGTGGACTGTCGCACCGCGACGGACGGTGCGTCGTTCGTTTCCCCCGTGCACAGGCGGACCAGCTCGGCCGCCAGCGCGCGCGGGGTCGGGAAGTCGAACACGGCGGTCGCGGGCAGGCGCACGCCGGCCGCGGCGCCGAGCCGGTTGCGGAGGTCGACGGCGGTCAGCGAGTCGAACCCGAAGTCGCGGAAGGCGCGGTCGGGTTCGAGGGTGTCGGATCCCGCCCTGCCGAGCACGGCCGAAGCCTGCGCGTTCACCACTTCCAGCAGTGCGTCCAGCCGGTCCGCCGGCGCGAGCGCGACGATCCGGTCCGCCAGCGCGGCCCGGTCACCACCCGCACGCCCGCCTGCCCGCCGCACCTTGGTACCGACGAGTGCCCGGAGCACGGCGGGGACGAGCACGCCCGGCTCACGCCACGCGCCGAGGTCGAGCCTGGCCGGAACGGCGTGCGCCACCCCGGCGGCGCACACGGCGTCGAACAGCCGGAGCGTTTCCTCCGCCGCCATCGGCACCAGCCCGGAGCGGGTGCCGCGGTCCAGTTCGGCATCGCTGAGCCTGCCCGCCATGCCGCCCTTGAGCGCCGACAGGCCCCAAGCCAGTGACACCGCGGGAAGGCCGTCCCGCACGCGCCGCTCGGCGAGCGCGTCCAGGAACGCGTTGGCCGCGGTGTAGCTCGCCTGCCCGGCGCCGCCGAGCACCCCGGCGACCGAGGAGAACAGCACGAAGGCGCTCAGGCCCATGCCCTCGGTCAGTTCGTGCAGCGCCACCGCGGTGTCCACCTTGGCGGTGAACACGCGGCCGACCTGATCGGCGGTCACCGACGCGAGCAGGCCGTCGTCCACCACGGCCGCGGTGTGCACGATCCCGCGCACCGGGTACTCGGCGAGCACCTTCGCCAGCGCCTCGCGATCGGAGACGTCGACGGCGAGCGGGAGCAGCCCGTCGCCGAGTCCGGCCGCGCCGGGGGCGTCCTTCCCCCGCCTGCTCAGCAGCAGCACGCGATCGACACCGTGCCGGTCGAGCAGGTGCCTGGCGATGAGCCCGCCGAGCCCGGTCGCCGAGCCGGTGACCAGCACCGTGCCCTCGAAGCGGGCCGGTCCGGACGGTTCCGGGCGCACCCGTGCCAGCCTCGGCACCACGGCGCGGCCGTCCACCGCCCGCACCTGCGGCTCACCCGCGGCGACGGCCGCCAGCAGCGCGTCTTCCGCGCCCTGCCCGAAGTCCACCAGCGCCAGGCGGCCGGGGTGCTCGGCCTGGACCGAGCGGACGAAGCCCCCTACCGCGGCGGCCGCGGGATCGGTCGCCGCGCCGCGAGTCACGATCACCAGCCTGCGGTCGGAGTCCTCGTTTTCGGCGAGCCAGGTCCGCACGGTGTCGAGCACGCGGAGCACGAGCGCGCGTGCCCGTTCGTGCACGGGCAGCGTCGTGTCGGGCGCGAACGGCGCGAGCACGAGCGGAGCGTCCGAATCGGACAGCCGGACACCGCCGAACCGGCCGCCGAAGCCGAACTCGTCCTCACCGAGCAGGCAGGCCGCGGCGGTCGCGGTGGCGGTCGACGGCACCCAGTCGAGGCCGTACCACGAATCGTCCTCAGTGGAGGATCGAAGCAGGTCCCCGGTCGCGGGCCGCAGCCGCAGCGACTCCACGGACACCACCGGCTGACCGGCGGAGTCGGCGAGCCGGATCGCCAGCTCGTCCCCGGCGGGGAAGGAAATGCGGCAGCGCAACGAGGACGCACCGGTGGCGTGCAACACGATCCCGCGCCACGCGAACGGCAGCAGCGGACCGTCCACAGCGGACTCCGCGAAACCAGCCGCGGACAGCGCGGCGTCGAGCAGCGCGGGGTGGAGCACAAACGACTCGGCTTCTTCCCCTGCCTCGATCTCGGCGTAAACGTCCCCGCCGGCGCGCCACACCGAGCGCAGCGCTTCGGGCAGGGGCTCGTTCACCGGGACCGCTCCAGCGGGCGGCCACGCCGTGAGTTCCTCACCACCGTCCACCACCACGGCCCCGGCGAAACCGGAAGCGTTTCGGGTCCACGGGAACGCGTCCTCGGCCGATTCCGGTCGCGAGTGGACGGTCAGGGGCCGCCTGCCCGCGTCGTCGGCGGGGCCGAGCAGCACCCGCAGCGCGATGTCCCCGCGCGCGGGCAGCACCAGCGGCTCGTGCATGGTCAGCTCGCCGACCGCGGTGGCGCCGACCTGCTCGGCCGCGCGCAACGCCAGTTCCACGAAGGTGCTGCCGGGCACCACGGCGGCACCGAGCACCTCGTGCCCGGCGAGCCACGGCTCCGCGTCGGCGGAAAGCTTGCCGGTGAACAGGAACCCGTCGCCGTCGCCGAGCGCGATCGACGCGGTGAGCAACGGGTGGCCGGTCCTGGCCAGCCCCGGGGGCAGCGCGGCCTCGCCCGGCCTGCCAGGGGTGCTGAGCCAGTACCGCCGCCGCTGGAAGGCGTAGGTCGGCAGGCTCGCGGCGGTGGTCCCGGCGGGGAAGGCCGCCGCCCAGTCGACGTCGACACCGCGGACGTACGCCTCGGCGAGCGAGATGAGGAACCGGTCGAGCCCGCCGTCGTCACGGCGCAGCGAGCCGACCACGACCGCTTCGGCACCGGCATCGTCCACAATGTCCTGCACCGCGGCCGTCAGCACCGGGCGCGCGCCCAGTTCGACGAAGGAGTCGAACCCGGCATCGACGAGTTTGCGGATCCCCGGCGCGAACCGCACCGGTTCGCGCAGGTTCCGGTACCAGTACCCGGCGCCGAGCTGAGCGCCATCCACCTCTTCTACGTCCACAGTGGAATAGAACGGAATCTCGGTGGCACGCGGGCTGATCCCGTCGAACACCGTCAGCAGGTCTTCGCGCAGCGGCTCGACCCGAGCCGAATGCGACGCGTAGTCGATCGGCACGCGGCGCGCGCGGATCCCCTTCGCTTCCCACCTTTCCTTCAGCCGCGCGAGTTCGTCGACGGCACCGGCGACGACCACCGCGGACGGGCCGTTCAGCGCGGCGATCGTCACCCCGCCACCGGCCAGATCCTGTTCCACAACGGACTCCGGCGCGGCGACCGAGAGCAGTCCGCTGTCCCTGCCGAGCTTTTCCAGCTCGCGGCAGCGCAGCGCGACGATCTTGGCGGCGTCTTCGAGCGAAAGCGCGCCCGCGACGTGGGCCGCGGCGATCTCGCCCTGGCTGTGCCCGATGACCGCGGACGGCCGGACGCCGTAGGACTGCCACAGCGCGGCGAGTGAAACCATCACCGCGAACAGCGCGGGCTGCACGGTGCCGTCGTGGTCGAGCGCGGGTGCCGAAGGCTCTTCCCGCAGCACCGCGCGAAGCGACCAGCCGACGTACGGCGACAGGGCCGCCTCGCACGCCTCGATGCGCTCGGCGAAGACCGGTGACGAGTCCAGCAGTTCCCGCGCCATGCCCGCCCATTGCGCGCCCTGGCCGGGGAAGACGAACGCGACCTTGCCGGAAAGATCGGCCACACCCGTGGCCAGCGTCGCCGAGGGCTCACCGGACTCCAGCGCGCGAAGCGCGGTGTCGTGCTCGCCGACCAGCACCGCGCGGCAGGCGAACGGGGTCCTGGTGGTGGCCAGCGCGTACCCCGCCCGAACCGGGCCGGTCAGCCCGCGGAGCCGGGAAGCCTGCTCCCGCAACGCTTGTTCGTTCGTCGCGGTGATCACCCACGGCGCGATCCCGGCGGATGGCTCCTCCGGCGCCGCTTCGGTGGCCGCCTCTTCCAGGATCACGTGTGCGTTCGTGCCGCTGGCCCCGAACGACGAGATCGCCGCGCGGCGCGGCTCGTCGCCCGCCGGCCACGGCTCCGCCTCGGTCAGCAGTCGCACCCCGCCCGCCGACCAGTCGGCCTCGGGCGTGGGGTGCTCGGCGTGCAGCGTCTTCGGCATCGTTTCGTGCCGTAGCGCCATGATCATCTTGATCAGACCGCCGATCCCGGACGCCGCCTGCGTGTGCCCGATGTTGGACTTCAGCGTGCCCAGCCGCAGCGCGGGCCGCTGCCCGCGCTGCACGCCGTAGGTGGCCAGCAACGCCCGCGCCTCGATCGGATCGCCGAGCGGCGTCCCCGTGCCGTGCGCCTCCACGACGTCGACCTGTTCCGCGGCCAGCCGCGCGTCCTCCAGCGCCTGGCCGATCACCCGCTGCTGCGCGGACGCCGACGGCGCGGTCAGGCCGTTGCTGGCGCCGTCCGAGTTGATCGCCGAGCCGCGCACCACCGCGAGCACGCGGTGGCCGTTGCGGACCGCGTCGGAAAGCCGTTCGAGCACCACGAGCCCGGCGCCCTCGCTCCACCCCGCGCCCGATGCCTCCGCGGAGAACGCGCGGCACCGGCCGTCCGGCGAAAGCCCGCGCTGACGGCTGAACTCGATGAACGCCCCGACGGTGGGCATCACGGTCACGCCACCGGCGAGCGCGAGCCCACAGTCGCCGTCGCGCAGCGCGCGGCAGGCCAGGTGCAGCGCGACGAGCGAGGTCGAGCACATCGTGTCGACCGAGACCGCGGGGCCTTCCAGCCCGAGCGTGTAGGCGATCCGCCCGGACAGCACGCCGACCGCGCCGCCGGTCAGCCCGTAGCCTTCGAGATCGGGGGTCCAGTCCGGCGAACCGAGGCCGTACAGCGACGACGGCGCGCCCGCGAACACCCCGGTGCCGCTGCCCCGGAGCGCGTGCGGCGCGATCCCGGCCCGCTCGATCGCCTCCCACGCCACTTCGAGCAGCAGGCGCTGCTGCGGGTCCATGGCCAGCGCCTCACGGGGGCTGATGCCGAAGAACTCGGCGTCGAAGTCGCCCGCGCCGGACAGGAACCCGCCGTGCTTGATGTAGAACGACCCCTCGCGCCCGGGGTCCGGGTGGTAGAGCCCGTCGATGTCCCAGCCGCGGTCGGCGGGGAACTCGGTGATGGCGTCACGGCCTTCGGCGACGAGATCCCACAGATCGTCCGGGCTCTCCACGCCGCCGGGGTAGCGGCACGCCATGCCGACCACCGCGATCGGCTCGTGCCCACGCTCCTCCGCCGCGCGCAGCTGGCGCCGCGCCTGACGAAGCTCGGTGGTGACCCACTTGAGGTTCTCGACGAGCTCGTCTTCCTTAGCCACTTCAGGCGTCACCCACTTCGTCATCCGCACGAGGGCAGTCGAGCCTGAAGGTAGGTCCGATCCCGCTCGGGTTGGACCTAGTCGAAGTGGGGAATTCACTCGAATCCGCGCGGCTATACTCCCGCCGCCGCGGGCTCTAGTGCTTCTCCTAGCACCCGGTCGGGAACGATTCGCACATGGCCGGGCCACAGGTGCTGTTCTTGCTCTACCCCGCTTTCGGGCACACGCTGCCGATGCTGCCGATCATCCGCGAGACGGTGCGAAGCGGTTGCCGCGTGACGGCGACCACCGGCTCCGGCTTCGAGGAGCGCGTGCGCGCGGCGGGCGCGGAGACGACTGCCCGCTACACCACGCCACTGTCCACTTCGGCCCCGCCGGACAAGCTGACCAGTGACGAACTGGCCGATCGGACGCTGCGCTACCTGCACGAGACCCTCGGCGTGACCCCGGTGATCGAGGCGGCCTGCCCGGAGCCGCCGGACCTCGTCGTCTACGACACCACGTTGTGGGCGCCGTCCCGCGTGCTCGCGGCCGCATGGCGGCGGCCGTCGGTGCAGGTCATCCCGACCTTCGCGTCCAACGAAAAGTTCTCCCTCGGCGACAAGCTCGCGGAGCTGGCCCCGCCGATCGACCCGGAGCACCCGTCGATCCGGCAGTTCGGCGAGGACCTCGCCGCGCACGCCGAGGCGCACGGGCTGCCGAGGGAGATCCTCGGCGAGGTGATGGCGGGCAAGGACGTGCTCAACGTCGTGACGATCACGCGTGAGTTCCAGATGCACGGCGACACCTTCGACGACGACCACCTGTTCGTCGGCCCCGAGGTGCCCGGCGAGGTGGGCCCGGACGCGTGGCGGCCCCCGGAAGGCACCACCCGCACGGCGCTGATCTCGCTCGGCACCACGGTCAACGAGCACCCCGAGCTGTTCAAGCGGTGCGCCGAAGCGTTCGCCGGGACCGACTGGCACGTCGTGCTGACGCTGGGCGACCGCATCACCCCCGGAGAGCTGGGCGAGCTGCCGCCGAACGTCGAGGTGCACCCGTGGGTTCCGCACGGCGAGGTGCTGCGGCACGCGTCGGTGTTCGTGTGCCAGGGCGGGATGGGCAGCGTGCAGGAGTCGCTGGCGCACAGCACGCCGATGGTGGTCATCCCGCACCACCCCGAGCAGCAGGCGAACGCCGACCGGATCGCGGAGCTGGGGCTCGGCGTGTGGCTCGACCGCGCGACGGTGTCCGCGGACCGGATCCGCGCCGCGGTCAGCGAGGTCGCCGACGACGACCACATCGACGAGCAGGCCGGCCTGATGCGGGACCACATCGCCCGCGCGGGCGGCGCCGCCGTCGCGGCGCGGCGGATCCACCGGCTCGCGGACGCTTCGAGGAAGGACCCCCACCGGTGACCACCCACATCGCGCTCTGCGCCATCCCCGGCTACGGCCACGTGCAACCGATCCTGGACGTGGTCGGCGAGCTGACCGCGCGCGGGAACCGCGTCACGGTCGCGTCCACCGACCAGTTCGGCGCGCCGCTCGAAGCCGCCGGCGCCGAGGTCATCCGCTACGGCGCGACCAGGGAGGGCGCCACCGACGCCAACTCGATCGCGGACGCGCTCGCCGGGTTCTCCTCGTGCGCGGACCCGATCGCGCCGATCCGCGCGAAACTGCTCGACGACAAGCCGGACGTGCTCGGCTTCGACTCCACGATGTGGCTCGCCGGCAGGCTTCTCTCCGCCCCGCTCGCCCGCCCGACGCTGCAGCTTTCGCCGTGCTTCGTCTCGAACGAGCACTTCTCGCTGCCCGAACGCGTCGGGGAGTACGCCGCACGCGAAGCGGCACTGGAGTCCACTGTGGACTCTGGTGGTCCCGCCGAAGAGCCGATCGACATCGTCGCCGAGGTCAAGGCGCTGCTGAAGGCCGAGGGCATCACCACCGGCCTCGAAGAGTTCGTCAGCGACGCCCGCGACCGCAAACTCGTCTTCATCCCCAGGGAGTTCCAGTACGCCGGCGACACCTTCGACGACCGGCACGCCTTCGTCGGCCCCTGCCTCGGCCCCCGGCGGCTCGCGGGCCAGTGGTCCCCGCCGGACAACGGCCACCCCGTGCTGCTGGTCTCCCTCGGCACCTCCACCTTCAACGACCAGCCCGGTTTCTTCCGCTCGTGCGCGCGGGCGTTCGCGGGCCTGCCGTGGAACCTGGTGCTCACCCTCGGCGGCGGCACCGACCCGGCCACCCTCGGCCCGCTCCCCCCGAACGTTCAAGCGCACCAATGGCTTCCGCACCCCGCCGTACTCGACCACGCGCGCGCTTTCGTCACCTCCGCCGGCATGGGCAGCATCATGGAGTCGCTGTCCCGCGACACCCCCGTCGTCGGGGTCCCGCACCACGGCGAGCAGGAGGTCAACACCGACCGCATCCTCGAACTGGGCCTCGGCGGCAAGATCGCGCGCCAGGACGTCACCGCGGAAAGCGTCCGCGACACCGTCCTCGCCGTCGCCGAAGACACCGCCATCGCCGACCGCGTGCACACCATGAGCGAACACTTCGCCCGCGCGGGCGGCCACCGCCAAGCCGCCGACGAAATCCTGAACATGGCCTGACCCACGCGCCACACCGAGCCGGAACGCCCGCACCGCCCTGAAAGCGCCTCTGCGGGCGAGGCCGCTCATGCCCCGAAGGCCACCATCGGGGCATCTGACACCCCAATCCCGCCCCTCGCAGCGCGCGACATGACGACGTCCATGCCCTGAAGGTGACCTTCGCGGCCTCAGATTCCCCGAAGGTCACCTTCAGGGACCCCAGCGGCTCCACGCTCCGCTACCCAACTCACCGGATCGACGCACACATCATCACCGCGACCTCCGGGAACCCGAACGCCCCGAACTCCACCCCTCCTAAGAACTCGCGCCGCCCCAACAGAGACCCCACATGCCCCGAAAGGGCCCTTGAGCGAATCTGACGCCGCGAAGGGCACCTTCAGGGCATCAGCACCCCTCAGGCGAAGCGAGCGAGGGGCGAGATCGCGGCCTCAGATTCCCCGAAGGTCACCTTCAGGGACCCCAGCGGCTCCACACTCCGCTACCCAACTCACCGGATCGACGCACACATCATCACCGCGACCTCCGGGAACCCGAACGCCCCGAACTCCACCCCTCCTAAGAACCCGCGCCGCCCCAACAGAGACCCCACATGCCCCGAAGGCGCCCTTGACGGAATCTGACGCCGCGAAGGGCACCTTCACGGCATCAGCACCCCTCAGGCGAAGCGAGCGAGGGGCGAGATCGCGGCGTCAGATTCCCCGAAGGTCACCTTCGGGGCAATGACGGGCCAAGACAGGCCCCGCCCTCCATGAGATCCGCCGCCCGCCCGCCTGCCTGCCTACAGCCAACCGCCACTCGCCCGCCCACACCCCCAAGCACCCCTCGCCCGCCCACCCCCCGAGTGCCGCTCGCCCGCCTACCCCCCGAGTGCCGCGAGGCCCGCGCCGAAGGCGCGGTCACTCCCAACCCAGCCACCCACCCGGCGACCCGGCGCGCCGGGAGCGTGCAGGGCCGCCAAGGCCCTCTGAATTTGCGATGGCGGGGGCGCCCGCAACTAAACAGCTACTCACCTGGAGAGCCGCGCCCCCGGTAGCGCAAATTTCGACACGCGATAAACAACACGGAACCGCCCGGCCGTGGGGGTGCGACCGGGCGGTTCCTGTTGACGGGCGCCAAAAGCGCCCGGGTCCAGTGGGGTCAGCCGGAGTCTCTCGACCGCATCACCAGGTGGGCCGCGCCGAGCAGCACGACCACCCAGCCGGCGAGCACCAGCCCGGCGATCCCGGGGGTCAGGTACTCGGGCGAATGGACGTCCGGCTCGATCGCGCCGAGGAATCCCGCCGCCGAGGACGGCAGGTAGGCCATGATGTGCTCGCGGAGCCAGTCCGAGAGCAGGCCGCTGACGATCAGCGGGGCGAAGATGATGCCGATCGACGTGGCGATCGCACCGGCGGCGCTGCGCAGCAGGACTCCGAGCGCGACCGCGATCAACGCGAACCCGGCGGCTTGCAGGCCCCAGCCGAACATGGCCCGGAGCACGCCGGGGTCGCCGAATCCGAGGTGCGGCAGCCCGTCGCCGCCGAGCATCGCCTGCCCGCCGCCGAACGACACCACCGCGAACAGCGTGCCGCCCGTGAACGCGACCGCGAACGCCAGCAGCACCTTGGAGGTCAGCACGCGCCCGCGTTTCGGCGTGATGGTCAGGGAAAGCCGGATCATGCCGCTCGCGTACTCGCCGGAAACCAGCAGCACCCCGAACACGGCGAACAGGATCAGCCCGAGGCTCATCCCCACCATGCTGGTGTCGCCGGGGGTGAACGCGGCGCGCTGCTGGGTCGAAAGCTCGTCGAACGACGCCGCGTTGGCGAGGGTGAACAGCAGCGAAAGCCCGACGCTGACGAGCAGCGCGACCCCGAGCGTGGCCCAGGTGGACCGCACGGTGCGGAGCTTCGTCCACTCCGAGGAGAAGGTGGCGCCGAGCCCCGGCACCCTCGGCCCGGTGGTCGCGCTCAAGGACGTGGTCACGGGTGTCACTTCCCTTCGGGCTGCAGGGTGCGGAGGGTTTCGGCCAAGGCGCGCTCGTCGGCGACGTGACCGCCGGACCGGTACTGCACGCTGTCGCTGGTCAGGTCCATGAACGCGGCCTCGAGGCTGGCGCGCCGCGGTGACAGCTCGTGCAGGCCGATGTGGCGGTCCAGCGCGATGTCCCCGATCTCGGGGGAGCCGAGCCCGGCGACCAGCAGTGCGCCGTCCTCGGCCACGGTGACCGAGCCGCCCGCGCGCTCCACGGCTTCGGCGAGTTCCGGGGCGCGGGGCGAGACGACCCGGACGTGGCTGCGCGCGCTGCCCTGCGTCAGCTCGGTGATCGACATGTCCGCGATGAGCCTGCCCCGCCCGATCACGATGACGTGCTCCGCGGTCTCCTCCATCTCGTTCATCAGGTGGCTGGAGACGAACACGGTCCTGCCCTCCGCGGCCAGGTCCCGCATGAGTGTGCGGATCCAGTAGATGCCTTCGGGGTCGAGGCCGTTGACCGGCTCGTCGAACATCAGCGTCGGCGGGTCGCCGAGCAGCGCGGTGGCGATGCCGAGGCGCTGGTACATGCCGAGGGAGAACCCGGTGATCTTCGCGTCGGCCGCCGAGGTGAGGCCGACGGTGTCGAGGACCTCTTCGACCCGCTTCCGGCCGGCCCCGCCCGCCTTGGCCACCCACCGCAGGTGGTTGCGCGCCGATCTGGCGCCGTCGACCGCCTTGGCGTCGAGCAGCGCGCCCACTTCGTGCATCGGGGCGGCGAGTCCGGCGTAGGACTTCCCGTTGACCTCGGCGGATCCTTCGGTCGGCGCGTCGAGGCCGAGGATCATCCGCATGGTGGTCGACTTGCCGGACCCGTTCGGCCCGAGGAAGCCGGTGACCACCCCCGGTTTGATCTCGAAGGAAAGGCCGTCGACCGCCTTCACGTCGCCGTATTTTTTGGTGAGGGAATTCGCTTCGATCACGATCGATTCTCCGAAAGGCGTTGCGGTTGTTTCCATGAAACCCCGTGCCGCGGTTGATCTGGTAGCGCAGAAGGTGGTCAGCGGGTGCAACGAAAGTTGAAACGCGGACACCGCCGCCCCGCGAGATATGGGGAAAACCCCAGAATTCACCCGGTGCGCCCGTGCGACAATGCCGCGCCACCGCCCGAGATGCGGTCTGGCCGTGCGCGCATTCGCCGGTATCATCGCTTTCGTGAACGGCGACCCGGCCGACGGCTTTTCCCGGCACCGCGCCCCGGCGCGCCTGCGGGACGCGTTTTCCCGCCGGCGCTTCCCGGCTCTGCTGCTCGGCCTCGCCGCCGGGCTCGCGCTGCTCGACATCGCGCTCGACGTCAACGGCTCGCCGACCACGGGGTGGGCGGGCCCGCACGCGAACCTCGTACTCCAGCTCGCGGTCGACGCGACGCTGCCCCTGCTGCTGAAGTACCCGCGCACGGTGGCCGCGATCGCGCTCGCGGTGACGGCGGCGCTGGCGGGCTCGGACGTGTTCGCACCCGGCCTGCTGGTGCCGGTCGACCCGATCACCTCGATGACCGTGCCCTCGGCGACACCGGTGGTGATCATCGGCGTGGTCCGCCTGCTCGACCGCTCCGCCTGGCTGCCGATCGCGGGCGCCTTCACCGTGCTCGGCGCCCGGCTGTGGCAGCCGGACTGGGAGGTCACCCCGTTCGGCCTGCTCAGCACGGCCGTGCCGACGCTGGTGGCGGTGTACTACAGCACCCGCCAGGACCTGATGCTGCACCTGCGCCACCGCGCCGAGCGCGCGGAACGCGAACGGCACCTGCTCGCCGAGCAGGCCAGGGCCGAGGAGCGCAGGCAGCTCGCCACCGAGATGCACGACGTCGTGACGCACCGGATCAGCCTGATGGTGCTGCAGGCGGGCGCGCTCGGCGTCCGCACGAAGGAGGACGAGACCAGGCAGGCGGCGAACGACATCCGCGTGTCCGGCACGCAGGCGCTCGACGAGCTGCGCGATCTGATCGGCGTGCTGCACGGGTCGAAGGAGAACGAGCCGGAGCCGGTGCGCGGGGACGCCGCCGGGACGCGCCGGTCCTCGGGCGAGCAACCGCCGCTGGACCCGGCCGTGCTGGTCGAGGAGTGCGAGTCCGTCGGCGTCCACGTCGACTTCGCCCGCGCCGGCGCCTCGTCGGACGTCTCGCCGACGGTGGCCCGCACCGCCTACCGGATCATCCAGGAAGCGCTGACGAACGTGCGCAAGCACGCCCCGTCCGCCCGGGTGACGGTCGACCTGCGCTACCGCAAGGACGGGGTCGACGTGACGGTGGAAAACGCGGCGCCGGAACGGACCGCGGACCCGGCGCTGGCGGGCACCGGCTCCGGCACCGGGCTGTCCAGCCTCCGGCAACGGGTGGAGCTGATCGGCGGTAGCCTGGAAACCGGGGTCACCACCGGCGGCGGCTACCGTGTCCGGGCCACCCTGCCCGCCTACGTGCCGACCGCTGGGAGCCGGAGCCTTGATTCGCTTGCTGCTCGTCGATGACGAGTCGATGGTGGTCGCGCACCTGACGGCCATCCTGGAACCGGTCGAGGACATCGAGGTCGTCGGCAGCGCGAACGACGGCGCGGAAGCGGTGGAGGCGGTGGGCCGCTTCTCCCCCGACATCGTGCTGATGGACCTGCGCATGCCCGGCGTGGACGGGATCACCGCGATCGAGCGGATCGCCACCATGCCGGAGCCGCCGGTGCTCGTCGCGCTCACCACGTTCGACGTCGACAGCTACGTGCTGCGCGCGCTGCGCGCGGGCGCGGCGGGCTTCCTGATCAAGTCGACCCCGCCGGACGAGCTGATCAAGCTGATCCGGGTCGCCGCGGCGGGGCACACGGTGCTGGCCCCGGAGGCCACGCGGCGGCTGATGGCGGCCTCCCGCGGCGGCAGGCAGCGCTCGGAGGAGGCCAAGCAGCGGCTCACCGGGCTGAACGAGCGCGAGCTGGACATCCTCGCCTGCCTCGGCCGCGGGCTGTCCAACGCCGACGTGGCGAAGAAGCTCCACCTCTCCGAGGCCACCGTGAAGAGCTACGTGTCGCGGCTGCTGGACAAGGTCGACTGCGCCAACCGCACCCAGGCCGGGCTGCTCGCCCAGGAGGCCGGGCTCGCGGACTGAGCTCAGCGCACGGCGACCGGGGTCTGGAACTCGATCTCGTCGGCCGCGCGCGAGGCGGCGTTCTCCGCGTCGATCGTCTCGCTCATCCGGCGCATCCGTTCGGCGTAGGCGGGGTCCGAGGTGATCGTGGAAACCGCCTGGCGCACCGATTCCGGTGTCACGTCGTCGAAGTCGAGCCGGACGCCCAAGCCGAGTTCGTCCACACGGGACGCGGTGGCTTCCTGCTCGAGCGTCAGCGGGACCGAGACGAGTGGAACGTGCCACCGCAGCGCGCTGTTGAAGCTGTTCAGGCCTGCCGAACCGACGTAGGCGCTGGCATGCGGCAGCACCAGCGCGTGCGGCAGCCACTGGTGGACCTCGACGCCGTCGGGCAGCTCGCCTACCTCGGCGGGGTCGACCCTGCCGCCGACGGTCAGCACCACCTGCCGGTCCTCGGCCGCGAGCGCGAGCGCGCACCGGCGGAAGAACTCGGGCGAGGTCTTCGCCGAGGTGCCGAGGGACACCAGGATCGCGGCGCGCCCGGCAGGCGGCTCCCAGCTTCCCTCCGGCACCGGATCCGGCGAGGGGCCGATGCACAGGAACCGGTCCGGCAGGTCCTCGTCCGCGCCGGGCTGCAGGAAGCGCGGCGCGAACGAGAGGTTCGACGCCGCGTCTTCGCACCGCAGCACGGAAAGCGCGGTTTCGCGGTCGTAGCCGAGCGCCGCCAGGTCGGCGAACATGCGCTCGCCCGCCGCGATCAGGCCCGCGTGCGCGCCGAGGCTGGCCGCGGTGACCTCGCCGTCGTCGGGCTGTTCGGTTTGGGGGTCGCCGGCCGGCTCGTCGATCGTGTAGAAGTGCGGGTAGAGCCGGACCAGCGGGAGGTTCCAGCGGTGCGCCAGCAGCCGCGCCGTGTGCGTGCTGTTGTCGTCGTGGACGATCAGGTCGGGCGGCTGCTCCGCGAACGCTTCGAGCGCGCCGTGCAAGGGCGCCAGCCCTTCCCGCATGAGGTCGATGAGCATCCGCGCCGTCTCGTCGACGGTGCGCACCTCGCCGACGGGCTCGGGGAACTCCGAGAAGTACTCGACGACTTCCGCGCCGGAGCCAGCCACGAGGTGGGCGAGCCGGTCCGCGACGAAGTAGGTGACCCGATGGCCCCTCGCGACCAGCTCGTGCACGATCGGCAGGGTCGGCCGCACGTGACCGATCCCGGGGAAGCTGAAGAAGGCGTAGTGCCGTCGCACGGGCGAAGAAAGGGACACGCCGCGACGCTAACCGCCGCCCCGGCGCCCGCGCGCCGCTAGCACACGAACCTTGAGCGGTTCCCTAACGAGTTTCCCCAGCGGTGCGGCCGCTTGAGCGGGGCCGTCAGCTCGTACCGGGTTCTTCTCGCGAGGACAGCTTCACCGCGGTGGATTGGCATGCCCGAGTCGGAGATCCCGGAGTGGGAACGCACAGCGGCGCGATGCGCCTCCGTGCGGGCCGCGCGGAGGATCGCCGCACGATCGCCGGGATCGCGAGCACCGAGCGCACGCCCCCGGCGTCGACCGCGGGATCGAACTCGTGGCTGACCGTGTCGCCGCCCGGGTGGTCCGCGATCGCGACCCTCACCGCTGGGGCCTCGTGATGCCCAGGCCCCGAAGGGAGCCTTCGCGGCACCAGATAGGGCCCCTTCAGGGCATGCGCGACGCGTTCCTGGCCCTCGCGACGCGTGGCATGGCGATGCTGACGCCCTGAAGGTCGCCTTCGCGGCATCAGACTCCCCGAAGGCGACCTTCAGGGCATGCGCAGCGGGACCCCACCTCGGCCTCCATAGCAGCATCCTTCAGGGAAGGCGCACGTCGATTCCGGCGAAGTGGATGACCGAAGCTGATGCCCCGAAGGGGCCCTTCGCGGCATCAGATTCCCCCGAGGACCCCTTCAGGGCATGCGCGAGCTCAGGGCATAGCGCCGGAACGAAGAAAGCACCGCACCCAAGGGCCTGCCCCTTTGAAAGCGACCTTCAAGGAATCCGAAGCCACGAACTCCGCCTCCGCAAAGCGGCACCCCCAACCGCGCATGCCCCGAAGGCGCCCTTCAGGGCGTCTAACGCCGCATTCTCACCCCTCACCCTTCGGAGCCTCGTGATGCCCATGCCCCGAAGGACGCCTTCGCGGCACCAGATTCCCCCAAGGGCCCCTTCAGGGCATGAGCGAGCCATCGGCACGCCGAACCGAAGAAGACTCCGCCTCCACGGCCCGCACTCCCCCGAACCCGAAGTCGCCTTCGGGACACAAGCGGTTAGGGCCGGTCGCCTTCGGGGATGTTGCGCGGGCTGCCGGGACCACCCGACTGCTGCACCGGGAGCTGTGGCGCGACAACGGTTTCGGTGACGACCTTGGTCGCGGTGACGGTGACCGTGACCGGGGCGGGCTCGGCGGCGGGCTGCGTGACGGTCTGCGGTGGCGGGGCCGCCTGCGTCACCGAGGACACCACGGTGACCGCCGGCGGGACCACGGCATTGGCGGGTTTCGGGGCCGGTTTCACGACGATGATCAACGCGGCGACGAGGAGCCCTCCCCCGAACCCGGCGAGGGAGCCGACCGCGATCGTCCCCGCGTCCGGTGCCTGCCGAACCATGGCACACCTCCTCGGTACCACCGACCGGGCATGGCCAATCCCCTGACAGACGGTCACCGGATGGCGGAGTCGCCTCCCGTGTCCGCTGCTGGACGCGTCACAGACTACTCGCGTTGATCTCCGTTGTCGTTACAGAGCGTTCAGGCCGTGTCGGCACGGGAGTTTCTGGCAAGCTCGTCGTCATGAAAGCGGGGCTTCTGGGGCGGCCCGACTTCCGCCGGTTCTGGCTCGCCGACGCGCTCAGCCAGTTCGGCACCCGGATCAGCGTGCTGGCGATCCCGCTGCTCGCGACGCAGACGCTGCACGCGTCGGCGTTCCAGGTGTCGCTGCTGCGCACCCTCGAAACGGCGGCGTACCTGCTGTTCGTGCTGCACGTCGGCGCCTGGTGCGACCGGATCCGGGTCCGGCCGGTGCTGGTGGTCGCCGATCTCGGGCGCGCCGCGGCGCTCGCCACCGTGCCCCTTGCCGCCGCCTTCGGCTCGCTCACCATCACCCACCTGCTGGTCGCGGTCGGCATCACCGGGGTGCTGACGGTGTGGTTCGACGTCGCGCACCAGACCTACCTGCCGCGGCTGATCGGCCGCGACGAGCTCGTCGAGGGCAACGCGCGGCTGCAGGCGAACATGTCGATCGCGGCGGTGGCCGCGCCGAGCCCCACCGGTTTCGCGGTGCAGGCGGTCGGCGGCGCGTCCGTCGTCGGCCTCAACGCGCTCGGGTACCTCTGGTCGGCGTTGTGGCTGCGCGCGGTCAAGACGCCGGAGCACGTCCCGCCCGCCGCGGAAAAACGGCACCTGCGCCGGGAAATCGTCGAGGGCCTGCGGTTCGTGGCCAGGCACCCCGTGCTGCGCGCGGTCGCGGGCCACGGTGCGACGCACGGCTTCTTCCAGTCCGCGCAGATCGCCATCGTCGTGGTGTTCCTGAGCCGCGAAGTGCGCCTTTCGCCGTTCGCGATCGGGTTGCTCAGCACGTCCACGCTGGCCGGTGCCGTGGTGGGCGCGTTCGCGGCGCGCCCGCTCGCCGACCGGCTCGGGTACGGCAGGGCGTTGCTGGGCATCGGGATCTTCGAGGGCGTGAGCTACCAGCTCTTCCCGTTCACCGCGCCGGGCTGGGCGCTCGCCTGCTACGTGCTCGCCGGGTTCGGCTCGAGCTTCGGCATCGTCGCGATGAACGTGCTGTCGGCGAGCTTCCAGCAGGCGGCGGCGGGCGAGCACGTCCGGGGCAGGGTCAACGCGACGGTCCGGTTTCTGGTGCTCGGGGTCGCCCCGCTGGGCAGCCTCCTGGGTGGCGTGCTCGCGGAGGGCGCCGGCCTGCGGGCGACGCTGTTCGTTGCCGCGGGTGGCGTGCTGCTCGCGATGGGCTGGCTCGTCTTCTCGCCGCTGCGGAACGTCCACGACCTGCAAATGCATGGTTATGCGTAGATCTGAATTTATACGCTTACGGGGATGGACGAGCTGATGCGGCGGAGCTGGCCCGCGGACCGAACTGGACATCGACGGCGCGATCGCCCGCGTGGAACGGCTGTACCGCGACCGCGCGCTGACCCCGGCGTTCCAGATCGGCCCCCGCGCACAGCCCGCCGATCTCGACGACCGGCTCGACCGCGCGGGCTACCGGCTGGTGCTGACCACGCTGGTGTTGACCGTGGCCGCCGAGGACGTGCTCGCCAAGATCGCGGCGACCGGGCGGCTCGCCCTCGACGGCGAGTGGGGCGGGCTCGCCGGGGTGGCCGTCCGCGACGACGCGCGGCGGCGCGGGCACGCGACCACGATCATCCGCGCGCTGCTGGAAGCCACCACCGTGCGACGCGTGCGGCCGCAGGTGGTCGCGGACAACGCACCGGCGAGCGGATGGGGTTCACCACGGCCTCGGAGTACCACTACCGCGTGCTCGAAGCTTAACGATCTCTCAGCCGCCGCCCGCTAGCTTGACGCCATGGCCGGGGCGCAGGAGCTGATCGCCGAAGCCCACCACGCGTGGAAGTCCGGCGACGGCGAGCGGGCGCGAGCGCTCACCGAACGCGCGATCCACGCGGGTGACGAGCGCGAGAGCCGCGCCGGGCTCGCGCGCCTGCGCGGGCTCGTCGAGCTGTACGGCGGCGATCAGGCCGCCGCGCAGGAAAACCTCGAACTCGCCGCGGAAGCGCTCAGCGAAACCGAGCCGGGCCAAGCCGCGGGGCTGCTGTTCATGGCCGCCGACGCGGCATCGCACCGCGGGCGCGTCGACGAGGCCGTCGAGTACGTCCGGCGCGTGCGCGCCCCCGGTTACCGCCGGTTCGGCGAATGGTTCGCGGCGTCGCTGTGCGGCGAACTGGCCGCCGGGCCGTGGCAGGTGCTCGACGGCGCCCCACCGGAACTGGACGAGCGCAACGCGCACCGCTGGGTGCTGAGCATGGCGATCAGCCGACACGGCCCGTACCCCGGCGCGGCGCGCGCGTTCGGCGTGGTCGCGGTGGAACGCCTCGACGCGTACGGGATCGGGGCGATGGGCACGGTCGTCCTGACCTGGCTCGCCGAACTGGAACTGCGCCTCGGCCACCTCGTCGACGCGCACGCGCACGCCGGTGAAGCGCTGACCCGCGCGACGGCGATGAGCCTGTCGGCAACCGCCACCGACGCGCACGCCCTCCTCGCGCACCTCGCCGCGATCACCGGTGCCGACCGGCAATGCCGCCACCACGCGGAATTCGCGCTGCGCACGGCCGCCGTGACGCACAACGACCTCGCCGCCGCGCGGGCGAACTGGGCGCTCGGGTGCCTGCACCTCGCACACGGCGAGTTCAGCGAGGCGGCCGAGCGGCTGCGGCGGCTGCCGCACCCCGCGATCGCCGCGGCGGCCGTCGCCGACCGGGTGGAAGCGCTCGTCCGCTGCGGCGAAGCCGGCGAAGCGCGGGCGGTGCTCGGGGAGTTCACCGGCGACCCGGCCGCGCTCGCGAGCTGCCGCGCGCAACTTCCCGCCGAAGAACCGGAAACCCAGTTCACCCTTGCACTGTCCACACCGGACAGTGAGCTGCGGACGTTCGACCGCGCGCGGACCCGGTTGCGCTACGGGCGATGGCTGCGGCGGGAACGACGGGTCGCCGAAGCGGTCACCCAGCTCCGCGCCGCGCTGGAGGCGTTCCAGGGTCTCGGCGCCGCACCGTGGACCGGCGCCGCGGCCGCCGAGCTGCGCGCCGCGGGCGCCCGCGCGGGTGACACGACCGCGCACCCCCTCACCGCGCAGGAGCGGGAAGTGGCCAGGCTCGCCGCGTCGGGGCTGTCCAACAAGGAGATCGGCGCGCGCCTCTTCATCAGCCCGCGCACGGTCGGCTACCACCTGTACAAGATCTTCCCGAAGCTCGGCATCGCGAACCGGGCGCAGCTGCGCGGCACCGCGCTCGCCGGGTAACGGCGGCGACGGACGCGCCGACTTCCGGTCATGGGGACGAACGGCCGAGAGGTGTGGTGGGATGACGCCCGCGTCGAACAAGGCGGTCGTGCGCCGGTGGCTCGACATCCTGGAGACCAGGGAGTACGAGCGGCTCGACGACATCCTCGCGGAGAACGTCTACGACCACGACGGTGAACGGCCCGGTGTCGCGTGGTGGCGCGAGGTCCGCACCAAGCTCGACGCCATGTTCAGCGAAACCTCGGTCACCGTGCACGACCTGGTCGCGGAGGGCGATCGCGTGGCGGCGCGGTTCACCGTCACCGGTGTCCACAGTGGAGACGGCATGCCGCAGCTCGGCGCCGTGCCCGCCACCGGGAAGCGGTTCGAATGGGCGCACATGCACCTGTTCCGCTTCTCCGGCGCGGGCAGGATCATCGAGCACTGGGCGGTGCGCGACGACCTCGGCCCGGCGATCCAGCTCGGCCTCGCCGAACCGGTCAGCCCACCTCCGCCGCCAGCTTGACGCCGAGTCCGATGAGGACGGTCGCGGTCACGCGGTCGAGCCAGCGCTTCACCGCGTCCCTGCTGAGGAACCGCTTCGCCTTGGTGGCGGCCCAAGCCAGGCCGGAGAGCCACACCAGCCCGGCGCCGACGTGGATCAGCACCAGCGCCGCGCCCCACACCGGCGCGCCCGCCGGGATGAACTGCGGCAGCAGGCTCATGTAGAACACGCCGACCTTCGGGTTGAGCAGGTTCGTCACCATGCCGGACCGGAACGCCACCCACCAGCTCGGCGCGGCGGGCACCGCCTGCTCGACGGTCTCGCGCTTGCGGCGCAGGCTCTTCCAGAGCGCCGAGCCGCCGAGCCACAGCAGGTACGCCGCGCCCGCGATGCGCACGACGTTGTAGGCGACGTGCGAAGCGGTGAGCAGCGCGGTGAGGCCGAGCACGCTCGCGCTGCCCCACACCAGGCAGCCCGCGCTGATCCCCAGCACGGCCGCGATCCCTCGGCGGCGCCCGCCGAGGATCGAGTTCCGCAGCACGAGCATGGTGTCCAGGCCGGGTGTCATCACCCCGAGCAGCGCGACGACGGTGAATCCGAGCAGTACCCCAGTAGTCATGTCGTTCATGACAGCACAGAACGCCGGATCTCCGCGAGCAGATCCGCCGCGCGGTACCAGCCGTCACCGCCCGGCGCGCCGACGAACGCGAGCTTTTCGACGCCCGCGTCGGCGTATTCGGCGAACCTCGCCGACACCTCGGCCGGTGTCCCGGTGACGACGAAGTCCCGCACCGCTTCCGCGTCGATGCCGTAGTTCGCGGCGAGCTGGCCGGCGTAGCGGTCCCGCAGGCCGGGAGCCGGCTTCGCGACCAGCGACCCGTGGATCACCATCGCGATCCGCGGCGCCGGGCGGCCTTCCCCGTCGGCCAGTTCGGCCAGCCGCGCGCGCGTCTCGCGCACCTGATCCGGGCTCTGCATCGCGCCGAGCCAGCCCGCCCCGTACCGGGCCGTGCGCCGCAACGCGGCCGCCGACCCGCCACCGACCCAGATCGGCGGCATCGGCGCCGACGGCGTGAGCGTGACGTCACCGATTCCCGCGACTTCGGTGGGCTTCCCGCCGAGCAGCCCCGGCAGCGCGCGGAGGAACTCGTCGGTCGCGCGGCCGCGATCGGACGGCGACGCCCCGGCCATCCGCCACTCGTCCGTCGCGCCGCCGACGCCGACCCCGGCGACCAGCCGCGGCCCGGCGAACCGGGCCAGGCTGCCCAGTTCCCGCGCCGCCCAGGCGAGCGGGCGCAGCGCGGGCAGGAGCACGGCGAGCCCGATGTCGACCCGCTCGGTCACCGCCGCCGCGACGGCGAGTTCGAGCGTGCTGTGCACGCCGTGGTCGAGGTGATCCCCCTTCCACACGCCGTCGAGGCCGATCTTCTCGGCGTACGGCGCGGCGCCGGTGGCAGCCGGGAACCCGCTCTGCGGCAGGAAGATCCCGATCTCGGTGGTCATGCGGCGCCCCCTTGGTCCGTCGGTACCCGCGACCGTAGAACCTCCACCAAGGTTGAAGTCAAGGCGTCCGGATGAGCTCGGCCAGGCTCGCGAAGCTCTTCTCGCCCAGCCCCGCGGCGATCCCCTTGGCGGTCAGCGACTCGATCAGGCGCGGCAGCCCGGCATCGAGGCCGTGCTCCTCGCATGCCCGCACCAGGTGCCCCATCAACGGCGCGTCGAGTTCGAGCCACTCGCCGTCGCCCGGGTACTCCCCAGCGTCGAGCTGCCCCGCGTACTCCCCGATGACGTCTGCCACGGTCGTGCCGAGCCAGCGGGTGAGCAGCGGCGTCAGGGTTTCGGCGCGCACTCCGGCGGCGCCGAGCAGGGTCGCCGTCTGCAGGTACCCGAGCAGGGGTGGCCCAGGCGAAGTTCAGCATCGCCAGGTCGTAGAGCGAGGCGAGCCCGGCGTCCGCGCCGAGGTAGGTCGCCCCGCCCAGCGGGGAAAGCGCGTTTTCGCCCTGGCGGAACGCCTCGGCGGAACCGCTGTAGACCAGCACCGTGCCCGGCAGGCCGACGTGTTCGGGATGGGCCATCAGCGCACCGTCGAGATAGCGCGCGCCCCCGGCCGGGAACCGGGCGGCGATGTCCCGCGCCTGCGCGCTCGTCCCCGAGGTGAGGTTGACGACCGCGCGGGCATCCGGGAAGGCGCCGTACTCGTCGAGCAGGCGCCCCACGGCGCGGTAGTCCTCTACGCACAACACGACGAGCGCTGCCGTCGGACCCGGTACCTGTTCCGGCTTCCGCGTCGTGACTTCGTGTCCCGCCGACGCCAGCGCTCCGGCGATCGCCACGGCTCGCGGGTTCGCGCCGAACACCGTCACCGGCTCGCGCTTCGAGTTCATGAGGTTCCCTCCAGGTCGGCACACTCAACCTACACAATGTAACTTACATTGTGTAGGTTGAGTTTCACGACCTGGTGGACGCCGTCAGTTCGGCGTGCCGCCGCAAGGCACCCACCACGACGGTGACGCTCCCGGCGATCGCGGCCGCACGGGAAAGCCGCCCGGCGGCGGCCTCGCGGGCCACCCCTTCGACCGTGCCGAGAATCCCGGTGAGCACCGCGAAATCGGCGCGGCGGCGCAGCGGCACGAACGGCGCGAGCGCGGAGTGGAACTCGTCGACGTAGAACTCTCGCGACTCGCGCAGGAAGTCCCGCGTCTCCGGACTGCCCGACAGCGCCGCGTGGACCTCGTCGCACTCGGCGCCCGCGGCCAGCACCCCGTCGATGTAGGCCGTGCTCAGCACCGACACCACGGCGTCGACCGATTCGGGCCGGTCCCCCAGCGCCTGCCGGATCGCCCGGCCGATCCGCTGGTCGTACTCGCGGTACAGGGCCATCAGCAGGCCCTCGCGGCTCTTGAAGTGGTCGTAGGCGATCGGCCGGGAGACGCCCGCGCGCTCCGCGAGGCTGACCAAGGTGAGCGAGTTGGTGCCGTCCGCGCGGATGATCTCCGCAGCCGTCGCGAGCAGTTGCAGCCGCCGCTCGTCGCGGCTCATCCTGGTCGCTGCCATCCCGGCCCCTCGCTCGATCGTCCCGCCCTCAGGCTAGCCCGGCGTTCGCGCACGCGCCCGGACGTCCGAAGTGGACAGAGAAGTGGACAGAGAGGTGTCCGCGCTCGCGGAACGGGACCACGGTGTTCCCGCGCCCTCGGCCGAACATGTGGTCAACGCGATCCCCGGGCGCGGAGGCCGTCGGTGAGGACGTGGCCGAGGCCCTTGCCGGTACCGGAACGGCGCTGGATCGCGACGTAGCCCGCGATCAGCGCGTGCATGTCGGACGCCTCGATGTCGTCGCGGACCTCGCCCGCCTCCTGCGCGTGGGCGAGGAGCCTGCCGAGCTGGTGGTGGAACGCGGCCGCGGTGGACAGGCCCGCCGTGTAGTGCTCGTCGCCCTCCAGCGCGTCGCACAGCGCGAGGTTCAGCATCGCCTTCTCGGCGACCATTTCGAGGAAGTCGAAGAACGTCTCGCCCGCGTCGCCGCCGGCGTCCGCGAGCTGGCGGGCCTGCTCGGTCATCTGCTCGATGCGGTCCACGATGACGGCTTCGTACAGCGCTTCCTTGCTGGGGAAGTGCCGGTACACCGTGCCCGCGCCGACCCCCGCGCGGCGGGCGATCTCGTCGAGCGGCACCATCGGCCCCTCTTCCGCGAACGCTTCGTGCGCGGCGGTCAGCACCCGCTCGCGGTTGCGGCGGGCGTCAGCACGCAGGGTCGGCTTGCTGCTCATCACCACCGAGTCTAGGCGCGCCGGAACTCGGTGACCGAGGTCGTCAGCCCCCGCAACGTTTCCCGGAGCACGCGGGCCTGTGCGGCGTCGAGGCCCATCGCCTGGTCGACCGTGTCGGGCACCAGCGGCTCGGTCCGATCCTTCAGCGCCGCACCGTCGCCGGTGAGCGTGATCCACACCGTGCGCTCGTCCTCGGCGCGCCGTTCGCGGCGGACGAGCCCGGCCTTCTCCAGCCGTTTGAGCAGCGGCGACAACGTGCCCGAGTCCAGGCTCAGCGCCTCGCCGAGGTCCTTGACCTGCGCCGGGCCGCCGTCCCACAGCGCGACCATGACCAGGTACTGCGGGTAGGTCAGGTCGAGCTCGTCGAGCATCGGCCGGTACAGCGCGGTGACCGCGCGGGACGCGGCGTAGAGCGAGAAGCACAGGCGGTCCTCGATCGGAAGGGTCACCGATCCAGCATGCGCGCGGTATTCCCGCACTGCCACCCGAAGTGCGCATCATCTCATTGGGCATCATTCAGTTGTGTGCAATTTAGTTGCACGCTACTTTTACGGAGTCCGACTCGCCTCGACCCCCAGGAGCACGAGATGACCGCCAACCCGCGCCACATCGCTCTCGAACCAGCGGCCCAGTCCTTCGCCGAAGCCACCGACGCCCCGCCCTACCTGTACGAACTCGGTCCGGCCGAGGGCCGCAAGACCGTCGACGAGGTGCAGTCGGGCGAGATCGCCAAACCCGCGGCCGAGATCGAGGAGCTGACCATCCCGGCACGCTGCCGGTGCTCGTGTACCTGCACGGCGCGGGCTGGGTGTTCGGCAACGCGCACACCCACGACCGGCTCGTCCGCGAACTCGCCGCGGGCACCGGCGCCGCCGTGGTGTTCCCCGAGTACAGCCTTTCCCCGGAAGCCCGTTACCCGGTCGCCATCGAGGAGAACTACGCGGCCGCGAAATGGGTCGCCGAGCACGGTGCGGAACACGGCCTCGACCCGGCGCGCGTGGCGATCGCGGGCGACTCCGTCGGCGGGAACATGACCGCCGCGGTCACCCTTCTCGCGAAGCGGCGTGGCGGGCCGCGGTTCGTCCAGCAGGTGCTGTTCTACCCGGTCACCGACGCGGCCATGGACACCGAGTCGTACGAGCTGTTCGCCGACGGCTACTTCCTCAGCCGCACCGGGATGCACTGGTTCTGGGACCAGTACACGACCGACGAGGCCGAGCGCGCCGAGATCACCGCGTCGCCGCTGCGGGCCACCCTCGACGACCTCGCGGGCCTGCCGCCCGCACTCGTCATCACCGGCGAAGCGGACGTGCTGCGCGACGAAGGCGAGGCCTACGCGAACAAGCTGCGCCGGGCGGGCGTGCCCGTGACCGCGGTGCGGTACCAGGGCGCCATCCACGACTTCGTCATGCTGAACGCCCTGCGTGAAACGCACGCCGCGGACGCCGCCATCCGCCAGGCCGTCGACATCCTGCGCACCGCACTGGCCTAGCCCTTCGCGATGTCCTGCTGCCGAACGCGAGTCGATGCCCGGAGGATGCTCCTACAGAGGCCGAGGTGGGGTCCGCTGCGCATGTCCTGAAGGTGGCTCCTATAGAGGCCGAGGTGAGGTCCGCTGCGCATGCCCTGAAGGTGCCCTTCGGGGAATCTGACGCCGCGAAGGTCACCTTCAGGGCATCAGCACCACCACGCCGCACGCCACGAGGGGCGAGATCGCGGCGTCAGATACCCCGAAGGCGACCTTCAGGGCCTGCGGAGGCGCGCGCCACCCGCGTCTACTGGCCCGCTTGCACGGCGCCCGGGTTGAGGAAGTCGCCGACCGCCTGCGAGACGGCGGGCCACACGCCGGGGAACAGCAGCGCGGCGGCCACCACGAAGACCGGGAAGATCAGCAGGTTCTCGACCTTCTTGCCGGTGGTGAAGCGCAGCGGCTTGGGCGGGCGGATTTCGTACCAGGTCTCGCCCGCGATCGGCACCGGGAACAGGAACGGGCACCCGGATTCGGTGAGCGCGTCGCCGAGGCAGTGCACGAAACACCCGACGGCGACGGCGATCCCGAGCCAGCCGGACAGCTCTTCGAGCTGTCCGGCCCCCTGCCCGCCGACGCTGTACACCCACCAGATCACCGCACCGCCCGCCACCGGCAGCAGCCAGTCGCCGAGCGCGTCTTCGGCCAGCAGTACCCCGAACAGCACGATC
This sequence comes from Amycolatopsis minnesotensis, assembly GCF_039529815.1. NCBI lineage: Bacteria > Bacillati > Actinomycetota > Actinomycetes > Pseudonocardiales > Pseudonocardiaceae > Amycolatopsis > Amycolatopsis minnesotensis. Next base: position 105,121 of record NZ_BAAANN010000007.1, read on the forward strand.
CCCGCGACGACGTACCAGCCGCCCGCCTTCGTCGCGGCCGTGGTCAGCGCGCCGAGCCCGGCCGCGAACAGGACCGTGTGCGAGAGGTGCCGGTGCGTCCCGGTGCGCTTTTCGTCCCGCGGGCCCTTGGTCAGCTGGTACAGGAAGCCCGACACCTTGCGCAGCAGCCACGAAATCGCGCCGGTCACCGGCCCGAGCAGCTTCGACGCCCGCGCGCCGGGGTGGTCGAGATCCGGCAGCAGCGCGAAACCCGCGGTGGTGGCCGCGAACGCGACGGCCTGGTGCACGGTGTCCGCGCCGACCGCGGGCGCCAGCGCGAGGCCGGCACACCACCCGGTCAAGGCGTGTGTGCGCCCCATCATGATGACGATCCCCCTGTCGTCGAAGGAAAAACCGGTCCGTGCATCCTGGCAACAAGATCGCTTCGAGGCCCGTGCGACAGGCCGGGCGGCACCGAAAACCGGGAGAGGACCGCGAATGGCACCGAGCGAGCGGCTGCGGGAGTTCTGGACCGAGTGGCGGCTGGCCACCCTCACCACCCTGCGTCCCTCCGGTCTGCCGCACGTGGTCCCGGTCGGCGTCACGGTCGACGAAGGGTTCGCGGTGGCGCGCGTGCTCTGCTCGCGCGGCAGTGTCAAGGCGCGCAACGTGTTCGCCGCGGGTGACGAGGGCGCACCGGTCGCGGTGAGCCAGGTCGACCGGGCGCGCTGGTCCACGCTCGAAGGCCGCGCGGTGGTGCGCACGGACGCGGAATCGGTGCGGGACGCGGAAAACCGGTACGCCGAGCGGTACGGCAGGCAGCCGAGGGAGAACCCGGAGCGGGTGGTGCTGGAGATCGCGATCACGCGCGGGCTCGGGATGTCCTGAGCGAACCGTCCGTTAACCGTCCGTACACCGGCGCTTGACAGGCGCGTGACTACCTTCGGCCCGGTGTTCGACGCCGGTTGGTACCTCACGATTACGACATTCGCCCGCGAAACGCCCTGGCTGCACGGCATCTTCGTCGCGGTGACCGAGTACGGCGTGGTGCTGCTCGCCGTCGCGGTCGCGGCGATCCTGTGGCGCGAACGACGCGGCGAACCGCGGAAGGCGATCTGGATCCCGGTCGCGATGGTGCTCGCCTACCTGGTCAACTCGGGCATCAAGGACTGGGTGGTGGAGGCGCGGCCGTGCCGGGCGATCCAGCACGTGGTCACCGTGCTGCCGTGCGACGGGCCGACGGACTACAGCTTTCCCAGCAACCACACGGTGGTCTTCGCGGCGTTCACCGGCGCGGTGTTCCTGCTCAAGCGGGCGTGGGGGGTGTTCGCGCTTGTCGCGACACTGGTAATGGGCTTCTCCCGTGTCTACGTCGGCGCGCACTACCCCCACGACGTCCTCGGCGGGCTCGCGGTCGGCCTGCTCATCGGGCTCGCCGGGCACCTCGTGCTGACCGTCATGAAACAGCGACAGGCAACAGCAACGTGAACGTGGGCGGCGACGGCACGGTCAGCCGCAACCGGCCGCCTTCGGCTTCGGCGAGGGTCCGCGCCAGCGCGAGCCCGATCCCGTGGCCCTTCCCGGTGCGCCCGAACGGATCCTCGTCCCCGTCGAGACCGGGGCCTTCGTCGGCGACGTCGAGCGCGAACACGTCCGACGCGTCGCGCGCGGTCACGGTGACCGTGCCGCGGCCGTGCGTCACCGCGTTGTCCAGCAGCACGGTCAGGATCTGACGGACCGCGGCGGGCGGCACGACGGGGCGCGGCGGCTGGTCGACCACGATCCGCAGCTCGCGCGCCGACGCGGCGAGCAGTGATTCCCACGACTGCCTGACCTCTTCGAGCAGGGTGTCGACGTCGACGGGTTCGCTCGCCGCTGGCCGGTGCCGCGCGAGTTCCATCAGATCGGCGATGGTCTGCTCCAGCCGGTCCGCGGACACCACGCCCGCTTCGAGCGCGGCGCGCTCGGTGCCGGGGGTTTCCAGGCCCGCTTCGAGCTGGAGGCGCAGGCCCGTCAACGGCGTCCTGAGCTGGTGGGACGCCTCCGACGAAAACGCGCGCTCCCGTGCGAGGGTGTCGCCGACGCGGCGCGCGGTCGTGTCCAGGGTGTCCGCGACCGAGTCGATCTCGGGGATGCCCGCGCGGTGTGCGCGGACGGTGAAGTCGCCGTCCCCCAAGCGTTCCGCCGCGGTCGAAAGCTCCTCCAGCGGCCGTGCCAGCCGTGCCGCGAGCCGCCGCGCGACGAGCCAGGTCGCCGCGATCGCGATCAGCGCGAGGAACAGCATGGTCAGCCAGGTGACCGCGGTGCGCTGCCGGACCTCGGCGTGCGAGGTGGCGGCCCGGACCACCCCGGTCAGCCGCGCGCCGCTCATCACCGGGACCGCGATGGCGGTGTCGCCGTCGACATCACCGGCGACGAAGTCGTCGATGTGCGCGCCGAGCACCACCTCGTCGGCGACCGGAGGGCCTTCCCCCGCCAGCCGCGTGCCGCCCGGCCCGTACACCGCCACCCGCACGCCCTTCCTCGGTGAGGTCACCGGCGGCATCGGCAGGCCGTCGGCGAGTTCGTCGGACACCGACAGCGCGGTGGAGTCGGCGACCCGTTCCAGCACCGCGTGCTCGTCCTCGGTGAAGTACCGCGAGACGCCGACGGCGAGCGGCAGGCCGAAGAGGCTGATCGCGAGGACCGCGGCCAGCACGGTCAGGGTCACGATCCGCTTGCGCACGCCGAGAGTCTGCCTCAGCCAGGCTCTTCCAGCCGGTACCCGTGCCCGCGCAGGGTCGCGATCCGCGGCACGGCCACCCCGGGCGGCGCGGCGTCGGCGAGCTTGCGGCGCAGCGCGGCGATGTGCACGTCGAGCGTTTTCGTCGAGCCGTACCAGTGCGCGTCCCACACGTCGGCCATCAGGGTGTCCCTGCTGACGGCGACGCCCGGTGCCTCGGCGAGCTTCGCCAGCAGGTCGAACTCCTTGGTGCGCAAGGCGATCTCGTCGCCACCGAGGGTGACCCGGCGGGCGGCGACGTCGATTTCGAGCGCACCGATCACCAGCGCGGGCCGGTGCGGGGTGACCGGGCCGCGGCGCAGGTGCGCGCGCAGCCTCGCCTGCAGTTCGCCGAGCCGGACCGGTTTGGTGAGGTAGTCGTCGGCGCCCGCTTCGAGGCCGACCACCACGTCCATCTCGTCCTGGCGGGCGGTGAGGATCACGAGCACGGCCTGCGGGATGAGGCCGCGCAGCCGCCGGCACACTTCGACGCCGTCGAGATCGGGCAGCCCGAGATCGAGCAGGACGAGGTCGAACCCGGCTTCGGCGGCCACCATCGCCGACCGGCCGGTGCGCTGCCAGACCACGTCGTAGCCGTGCTGGCGCAGGCTCTGTTCGAGGACCTTTCCGATCGTTTCGTCGTCCTCAACCACCATGAGCCGTGCCATGGCCGAAGCGTAACCTCGCACATTGTGAAATTGCCGCTCCCTCGCCCGCGGGCCGAGGTCGCACCGGGCGCCGTCCACGTGCCGGACTGGCTCGACGAGAACGCGCAGCGTGAACTGGTGACGGCGTGCCGTGACTGGGCGAGCGGACCGGGCCGGCTCCGCTCGGCGCGGCTGCCGAACGGCGGGGTGATGTCCGTGCGCACGGTGTGCCTCGGCTGGCACTGGTACCCGTACCGCTACTCGCGCCACCTCGACGACGGCGACGGCTCGCCGGTGCTCCCGTTTCCCGGCTGGCTGGCGGATCTCGGCAGGCGCGCGGCCGGGGACGCGCTCGGCGTGACGCGGTACGAACCGGACATCGCGCTGGTGAACTTCTACGACGAAGACGCGCGCATGGGGATGCACCAGGACAAGGACGAGGCCTCGGACGAGCCGGTGGTGTCGTTCAGCCTCGGCGACCCGTGCGTGTTCCGGTTCGGCAACACCGAGCACCGGAACCGGCCGTGGACCGACGTCGACCTGCGGTCCGGTGACCTGTTCGTGTTCGGCGGGCCGTCCAGGTTCGCCTACCACGGGGTGCCGAAGACCCTGCCCCGCGAAGAACCGCTGGAAATCGGGCTGCCGGAGGGGCGCCTGAACATCACGTTACGGGTTTCCGGGTTCTAGATACCCGCGGTACCGGGTAATCTTGCCGGATGACCCGGGACGGGCGCGCCGAGCGCTGGCGCAGTCACCGCGAGCAACGGCGCGAGGCCTTCCTCGACGCTTCCTTCCGCGCGCTCGCGCGCCACGGGAGCGAGGTGACGATGGCGGACATCGCGGCCGAAGCCGGTGTCGCGAAACCGCGCCTGTACCGCTATTTCGCGGACAAGAACGATCTCTTCATCGCGGTGGCCGAGCGCACGTTACGCACGCTCGAACAGCGCATGCTGCCCGCGCTCGACCCCGGCCTTGGCCCGCGGCGCGCGATCAGGACCGCGGTGGCGGCGTACGTGCACCTCGTCGCGGAAAACCCGAACGTGGCGTGGTTCCTGATCGGCAGCGGGTTCGTCGACCGGTCGCACGAGACCGACCCGGTGCTCGGCAACAGCCGCAAGGTCGCCGCGGCGCTGGCGAGGCTGTTCGCGACGAACCTTCCGTCCGGGGCGGCAGGCGCGACGGCGGCGTGGGCGCACGCGACCGTCGGCGCGGTCAGGGCGTCGACCGAGTGGTGGCTCCGCACGCGCGACCTCGGCGAGGACGCGCTCATCGACCACCTGACCACGTTCCTCTGGGGTGGCATGGACGCCGCGCTGCGCTCGGAGGGGATCGTGCTCGACCCGGACGAACCGATCGACCTGCTCAGCGTGAAAGGACGGGTATGACACCGCTCGAACGGCTCGCCGGACTCCTCGCCGACGGCCGCGTGCCGCGGGATTCCGGTGGCTATCTCGACCTGCTGCCGCCGGAAACGGGCAGGCCCGCGACACTCGCGCAGGCCGCGATGCAGAACCCGGTCGTCGCCGCGATCTACGAGCGGTGGTGGCGCCCCGTCGGCACCGCGGTGCTGGGGTTGAACGGGCTCGGCATGGACCGCGAACGCGGCGCCGCGCGCGAAACCCTCGGCCTCGACGGCGAACAGCTCGTGCTCGATGTCGCCTGCGGCCCGGGAAACTTCACCCGAGGCTACGGGGAAGCCTTGCGGGGCAAGGGTTTTGCGGTCGGCTTGGATGTCTCGCCGCCGATGCTGGCGCGCGCCGTGCGGGACAACGGCGGCGACCGCGTCGCCTACCTGCGCGCCGACGCGCGGGATCTCCCCTTCGCCGACGGCGCGTTCGACGCGGTGAGCTGTTTCGCCGCGTTGTACCTGGTGCCCGAACCGTTCCGGGTGATCGACGAACTGGTGCGCGTGCTCGCGCCTGGCGGACGGCTCGCGGTGCTGACCAGCGCGCGCTCCGGCGTCGGCCTGCTGCGCCTGCCGGAAAACCTGCTGGGCGCGGCGACCGGGCTGCGCATGTTCGACCGCGACGAAGTGACCGACGTGTTCGATCGGCTCGGCCTGATCGAAGTGCGGCAGCGGATCACGGGTTTCGCCCAGTTCGTCTCCGCCCGCAAACCCTGAATGCGGGTCCCTCCGCGGCAGCCTTCGCCATGCCCTGAAGGCGGCCTTCGGGGAACCAGACGCCGCAAATCCACCCCTCGCGCACTTCGCCACCGCAACGCGCATGCCCCGAAGATGACCTACAGGGCACCTAGCGCCGCGAACTCACCCTTCACGATGTAGCGGGCGATCCAGTCAAGTCCTCGAGGGCCACCTTCAGTCATCTGTGTCCCCTGGCGGGGACGTCCTGCCAGGGGTGAAAACAGGGGCGCGCGCCTCCGGTGGAGGGCGATCTTGCTGTGCCCGGCGAATCTGCTTATTTACGAGCCAGGGCATGTGAGCGGCGAATGCCGAAGAGGATCGAGCACAATCGGATCTCCGAAAGCCCGCTCAAGTCCCCGAAGGCGGCCTTCGGGGAACCAGACGCCGCAAATCCACCCCTCGCGCACTTCGCCACCGCGACGCGCATGCCCCGAAGGTGACCAACGGGGCGCTCAAGTCCCTGAAGGGCACAGTGATGTGTGCGCGTCGGTTCGGTGAGGTGGGTGGCGGATGTGTGGAGCCGCCCGGGGGCTTGGTCCGTGAAGGTCGCGTTCGGGGAATCTGACGCCGCGATCTCGCCCCTCGCGGCGTGCGGCATGGTGGTGCTGATGCCCTGAAGGTGACCTTCGCGGCGTCAGATTCCCTCAAGGGCACCTTCAGGGCATGCGCCCTGGAGCGGAGCAGCCCCGGCGAAGGCCACATCCGCGGCATGCACATCCCTGAAGGCCCCTGCAGGGACCTGAGCGCGGACGGGGGAAAGAGGCGCGGGCGGCGAAATCCCAGCGCATGCCCTGAAGGTCACCTTCGCGGCGTCAGATTCCCCGAAGGGCACCTTCAGGGCATGCGCAGCGGACCTCACCTCGGCCTCTATAGGAGCATCCTTCAGGGCATGCGGAGGTCGGCCGAGACCGGGAATGCGCTCCAGGCAGCGGGGCGCACGGCGAGGTGGCCCGCGCTGGGCGCCTTGGCATCCCGTACCGCCGCGCCCACACCGAGTTCGGTGGCCTCGACGCAGTCTTGGCCGCTCTCGTTGCGGTATGAACTTTTGTTCCAAGTCAGTGCGGTGTCACCAGGCGTGTGGCTGGGGGTAGGTTCTCCGCGCCGTCGTAGGCGGCTGCCAGCCGAGTCAGCCACGCCCGCGTGTCCTCCTCGCCAAGGGCCGCAGCATCGATACCGGCGACCCTTTTTCGATGCGTGCCCACATCACTGCCAGCCTCAACGCTGGCTGGCGCAGCGAAAGGTCCGCGCCTTCGCGGTGCTTGCGGAGTTCCGAACCCACTTCGCGTGCTTTGACGCTGTACGGCCGTGGCGTTCGCTTTCTGCCCATGCGCTCACGCTGAGCCACCGAGTCCATTGCGGACAGACGCTTTTCCCGGTTTCACCGCAGGGTACGCACGTGGTTCGGATTCGAAACGGCCAGCTCCGGGAACTTCGCGGCCGGGTTGTCGAACACCGGCGCCGGAACACCTTTCAGGGTCAGGTCGAAGAACGAGCCCACCAGCGAGCGCGTGATCTCCATCGAGCGCGCGCCGGTCATCGGCACGCCGGGGCTCGGGCGGCCGGTCTGGTCGCCGAACACCGGCAGGTCCGTGAACGACATGTGCCCGGTGCCCGCCGCGGTGAGCCAGCGCTTCCACCCGGTGAAGTTCGGCCAGTCGCGCGGCCACGAAGGATCGCCCGCCGGGTTGTGCCCGTCGCGGGTGCCCAGGAGCAGGAACGGGCGGTCGATCCCCGAGGGTGGCACGGGCGCGAAGAAGGAGCCGTCGAGGTTGATGCCCGCGCGGATCCGGTGGTCGGTGAGCATCGCCCGCGCCGCCGCGTTGCCGCCGATGGAATGCCCGGCCATCGCGATCCGGGACCGGTCGACGAGCCAGTGCAACGGCCACGACGTCCGCAGGGCGCCCAGCACGAATTCGGTGTCGGCGGCACGAACCAGCGGCACTTTCGCGATTTCGTGCGCATCGCAGGCGACGCACGTGGTCATCGTCCCGTCGGGGAACGCGGTGCCGAACGCCTCGTAGTTGTGGCCGATCGCCGCGACCACGTACCCGCGGCTGGCGAGGTCCTCGGCGAGACCGGTGAGCGTCGACCGCGAGAGGGTGAACCCCGGCGAGAGCACCACGAGCGGGAACCGCTTCGGCACCGGCAGCGCGCCCTCGTGCGCGGCCGTGGCGGTGCCGGCGACCGGTTCCGGGTCGACGCCGGTGATCTTTTGCCCGTCCAGCAGCGCTTTCGCCTCGCCGACGGTGAGGTACGGCCGCGACGGGCCGACGGGCAGCAGCGCCGGGTAGAACAGCGACACCATCAGCCGCCGCGGCCCGGACGACGGCACCCACGGGTCGGCGCGGGAGGAGTCGGTGAGCGCGAGCGTCGACGAGCCGACCGCGTAACCGCCGGTCGGTTTCGGCAGCGCGAGCCGGACTGGAGCGGCCGAAGCGGCACCCGGCACCAGCACGAGCGCGAGCACCGCCGCCAGCAGCACTTTCAGCATTCTGGTCATGCGCAGAGTAAACCGGCCGAGGACTGGGGCGCGGTATGGACTTTCGGCAGGGAAGAAACGTCACCAAGCGGGGTAGCGCGCGAGCCACGCGGGCGCGGCGGGCGGCACCGGGCCGAACTCCGCGAGCGCGTCCGCGATCAGCAGCTCGATCTCCTCGCGCAGTTCGAGCGCGAGCAGCCAGTGCCCGGGAATCGCGGCCGGGCCGTGGATCGCGCCGAGGATGTTGCCGCAGATCGCACCGGTCGAGTCGCTGTCGCCGGAGTGGTTGACCGCGAGCAGCAGCCCGTCGGTGAGGTCGGTCGCGGCCAGCGCGGCGCAGACGCCGATGGAGAGCGCTTCTTCGCCGACCCAGCCGCCGCCGAGTTCCCCGGCGAGCTGTTCCGGTGTGGGACGTCCTTTGGCGGCGAGCGCCACCGCCTTGTCCAGCGCGGTGAGCTGCTCCTCGTGCCGTTCCCACCGGACGAGTTCGCCGCGAACGGCTTCGATCGCGTCGGGCAGCGAGCCGTCGTGGAGCAGCACGTGCACGAGCAGGGCGAGCGCGCCAGCCGAGAGGTAGCCGCTGGGGTGGCTGTGCGTCAGCGCGCCGGACACCGCGCCGACCCGGAACACCTCGCGCGGGTCCGCCGACCACAGCGCGACCGGCGCGGCCCGCATCACGCCGCCGCAGCCCTTCGAGTCGTTGAGCGGGTAGGTGAACGTGCCGGGCTCGCCGCCGCCCGCGAACGCGCGCAGCGCGGACATGCAGGTCGCGCCGGGCGCGCGCTGGTGGAACAGGCCGGGCAGGGTCATCAGCCAGCCGTCGGGGGCGTCGGTGCCCGCGGCGAACCGGCCGCCCGCGCGCGCCCACGGCGGGCCCTGCGTGTGGTACCAGCGCTGGTAGGCGTGCTGCAGGGCGAGCAGCACGTCGCCTCGGCCGCCGGTGCGGGCCGCGATGTGCGCCCTGATCATGCCTTCCAGCGTGAACATCGTCATCTGCGTGTCGTCGGTGATGAACCCGGTCGACGGCGCGACGTACCCGCGGAGGCCCTCGTGGCCGTACCGCGCGCGGATGCCCTCGATCGAATCGAACTCGACGCCTTCGCCGAGCGCGTCCCCGACGGCACCCGCGAGCAGGGATCCGGTGAAGCGCGCTGCGAGGGTCACGGCGCTATTCCTACCAGGTGAAAGCGAGTGGGACGGTGGCCGTGGTGAACCGAGCGCCACCCGAGACTGCGCCGTAATCACGCTCCGCGCCGCGGTCACCCTGCGCGCAGGCACGGCGTCGCGACCACCCGATCGAGACCTCCTCGCACCCAATGTTGTGACACACGAGACCGGTGTGTAGCGCGTATGTTCGTCGTGACCACGCACGAGGAGGGGGTTGCATGGCCAAGGTCAGCGCGTCCGGCGCCGTTCCCAGCCCACCGGAGAAGACCTGGGCGACGGCCGCGGACCTGAACCGGTTCAACGAATGGCTCATCCTGCACGAGGCCTGGCGCGGGCCGGTGCCCAGCGAGTTCTCCGAGGGCACCACGCTGACCTCGGTCGTCACCGTCAAGGGCTTCCGCAACCGGATCAGCTGGCGGGTGGTGACCTACGACGAGCCGCACCGGCTCGCCATCCACGGCGACGGTGTCGGCGGGATCAAGGTCAACCTCGTGCTGTCGGTGGAACCGGACGCGCGCGGGTCCGTCATCGCGATCGAGGCGGAGGTCACCGGGAAGCCGGTGTTCGGCCCGATCGGCATGACCATCGGGCGCGCGCTGAAGGGCGAGCTGCGGAAGTCCGTCGCGAACCTCGGCGGCCTGCTGGCCTGACGGCCACTGTGGACAGTCCTTTTCGGACAGTGGGGTCGCCGGTGGCCGAAGCGGTACCCTCGGTCACGTGAACAGGCCCGCGACCGTCGTCAGCGACGAAGAGCCGGACGGGCGCCGGATCAGGGGAGAGCGGCGCCGCGCCGCCATCATCGCCGCGACGCTGCACGTCATCGAGCGGGACGGCGTCTCCGGCGTCACCCACCGGGCGGTCGCGCGCGAGGCGGGGGTCCCGGCCAGCTCCGCGACCTACTACTTCGCCACCCTCGACGACCTGCTCGTCGCCGCGCTGACCGAAACGGTCGAGGACTACATCCGCCAGCTCCGCGAGATCATCGACAGCGGCCGGGACCAGATCGAGAGCCTCGCGCACATCATCGCCGACTGCTCGGGGCCGGGACGGCTGCGCTCGCTGGCCGAACAGGAGCTCAGCCTGCTCGCGGTGCGGCGCCCCGCGCTGCGGCCGGTGGCGCGCCGGTGGCGGGAGACGGTGGCCGCGATCGCCCGGCAGTACACCGGCGACGACCTGGTCGTCCGCGCGCTGGTGTCCACCGCGGACGGGCTCTGCGCCTCCTCCCTGCTGGAAGACGAAGCGCCGAGCGAACGCGACGTCGTCGCCATCCTGCGCCACGCGCTGGGCCTGAACTGACCCCTTTTAGTTGGACATCTGTTCAACTACCTTGCTAAGCTTCTTGTTGAACAGATGTCCAAGTTTACTTCAGGGGGCTCTCACCATGGCGTACCTCTTCCTCCTCGGCGCGATCGTGACCGAGGTGACCGGCACGGTGGCGACGCGGTTCTCGGACGGGTTCACCAAGCTCGTGCCGTCCGCGGTGGCCGTACTCGGCGTGGTCGGCGCCTACGTGCTGCTCTCGTTCGCGCTCAAGCGCGGCCTGAACCTCGGCGTCGCCTACGGCACCTGGGCGGCGGCCGGGGTGGCGCTGGTGGCGGTTATCGGCGCCACCGCGTTCGACGACAAGCTCACGATCGTCCAGGCCGGCGGGCTCGTCCTGGTCGTCGGCGGCGTGCTCGCGCTGGAACTCGGCGCGGCCGCCGCGTGACCTTGGTTATTTGCCATGGCGACCGGCGTGGCTAGCGTGTCCACCATGACCGAAGAGCTGATGAAGGTCGGCGGGATCGATCTCTGCTACGAGACCTTCGGCGACCGCGGCGCGCGGCCGCTGCTGCTGGTGATGGGCCTCGGCGGGCAGATGACCTGGTGGGAAGACGAGTTCTGCGAGCAGCTCGCCGAGCGGGACTTCTTCGTCATCCGGTTCGACAACCGTGACACCGGCCGGTCCACCGCGCTGCACGGCCGGTCGTCGCTGGTGAAGTCCTACCTGCTGCGGTCATCGCCGTACCCGCTCACCGAGATGGCCGACGACGCCGCGGGCCTGCTGCAGGCGCTCGACGTGCCCGCCGCGCACGTCGCCGGGGTCTCGATGGGCGGCATGATCTGCCAGTCGCTGGCGATCCGGCACCCCGGCCGCGTGCGGTCGCTGACCTCGATCATGTCGACCACCGGCTCGCGCCGCGTCGGGCTGCCGCACCCGAAGGTCCTCTCGTCGATGCTCGCCGCGCCGCCGAAGGACCGCGACGGCTACGCCGAATCGCTGCTGCGGACGTTCCGCACGATCGGTTCGCCCGGCTTCCCGTTCGACGAGCCGCGCCTGCGCGCCCGCGCGCTCCGGTCCTTCGACCGCGGCCTCAACGCGGCGGGCACCGCGCGCCACCTGTCCGCCATCCTCGCCGCCGGCGACCGCACGCCCGGCCTGCGCGAACTCCGGATCCCCGCGCTGGTGATCCACGGCGCGCGCGACCCGCTGGTCAACCCGTCCGGCGGCAAGGCGACCGCGAAGGCGATCCCCGGCGCCGAACTCGACCTCGTGCCCGGCATGGGCCACGACATGCCCCGCGAAGTCTGGCCGCGCCTGATCGACGGCATCGCCCGCACCGCCGGCCGCGCCGGGAGCTGACCGCGCAACGGGTCGCCGAGCCGGGAGTTCACCCCGGCTCGGCGTGCTCGCAGAGACCGCCCGCGATCGCGCCCACCCCGGACAGCACGCCGCCCACGACGCCGCGGACGAACGACGGCCCCAGTTCCCGATGGCCGAACAGCACGCGGAAGACGACGGGGGCGGCGAACAGGTCCAGGACCAGATCGACGTCGAGCCCCGGCCGGATGTCACCGCGCGCCTCGCCCTTGCTCAGCGACGCGACGCACGCCTCGCGGCGAGGCTCCCAGACCACGGCGAGGAAGTCTTCCCGCAGCTCGGGATCGTCGGCCAGGTCGGCCGTCAAGGCCGGGAGCACGCCACCGAAGGCGGGGTCGGCCATCCCGATCCGGAGCGCTTCGAGATGGCCGACGAGATCGCAGCAGGTGCAGCCGGTGTCGATCGCCACGACCCCGGTGCGCTCCTCCGCCAAGGCCGCGACCACCAGGTGCTTCTGGCTCTTCCAGCGACGGCGGATGGCGGGCTTGGTGGTGCCCGCGCGCTGGGCGATGGCCTCCATGGTCAACGCCGGGTAACCGACCTCCCGCAGGAGCGCGGCCACCGCGGCCAGCACCGCCCGGTCGATCCGCTCGTCCCGCTGGCGTGCCATCGAACTCTCCCACCCCGCATCACGGGAACCGCTGCTGTCCCTGGAGCAGGACGACCTTACCGAACGACTTTCCCCGCTCCACCCATTGGAGTGCGGCGGCGGCCTCGGTGAGCGGGAAGCTCCGGTCGAGCACGGCCGCGAGCCCGCCGCCGTCGTGCAGGGCGAGTACCCGTTCCCAGGACTTGCCGCGCTCTTCGGGCGCCACCGACCTCAGGCTGAACGCGAGCAGCGTCGACGACCTGTGGAAGTCGCGGAGCAGCGGCTCGAACACGTCGGGCCCCGGGACGCCGCCGACGCCTCCACAAAGGACATAGCGCCCGTTGGGGCGCAACAGTTCCAGGTGCTCGCGCACCCGCGGCCCCGCCACGGTGTCCACGACGACGTCGTAGGTGCCGTAGGTGTCCTCGGGGCGGGTGCGGTCGACGGTCTTCGCGGCGCCGAGCGCCCGCAAGCGCTCGGCCCGCTCCGGGGATGAGGTCACCGCGGTGACCTCGGCGCCGCGGGCGCGGGCGATCTGGGTGGCGAGCACGCCGATCCCGCCACCCGCGCCGCGGACGAGCACCCGGTCACCGGGGAGCACCCCGGTTCGGTGCACCGCACCCTCGGCGACCAGCGCGTTCAAGCCCAGTGCGACCATCTCGACCGGGTCGGCACCGTCCGGCACGGGGAGCAGCCGGTCGGCGCCGACCGCGACCTGCTCGGCGTAGCCACCGAAATCGGGCTGCGCCAGCACCCGCCGCCCGATGAGCCCTTCCGGCACGCCGGAACCCGCCGCCCGAACCCGGCCGAGAACCTCGAGGCCGGGTATCGAACCGGCACTGGTCGAGCCGTCCCGCAGCCTCATGACGTCCATGTAGCCGACGCCGATCGCCTCGGCCTCGATCAGGACCTCCCCTGGGCCAGCAGCCGGCTCCGGCACGTCGGCCACGGTCAGCTCCTGCGACGCGTCCACCACCACCGCTCTCATGCGAGTCTCCTTCGTTATTATGTTCCGTTCCGGATCGGAACGTTATTTGAGAAGGGACGTACCTGTCAAGGAGCGGCGGCCCTGTTCGTTCGGCCAACGATGGTCACCGAACACCCTCGCCGGCGAAAACAGCCGCGACCCCACGACCCACCTCGGATAACCTGACCGCACCAGGCGACCTTGTCCGTCCACACGGGACAGATCCGCCGCCGTCGACGCGTGTGAAGGTGATGCCGGATGCTGGACTACGGCCTTGACCTGTCCGCCGTGGAGCACGAGCTGGCGCTGCCCGACCTGGAGGCCGAAGGGGCCGAGCTGGACGCGCTGGTGTCGGCGCGGACCGACTGGTCCACGGACACGCCGGCCGCGGGATGGACGATCGCGCACCAGATCGCGCACCTCGCGTCAGCCGACGCGAACGCGCTCATCGCGATCCGGACCCCGGAAGCCTTCGCCGCCGTGCTGAAGCAGACCGAAGCCGCGGGCCCCCGCCACGCCGATCTCGACGCCGCCGCGGGCGCGGCCAAACCGCGCGCGGAACTGCTGGCGCAGTGGCGCGCCGGTCGAACCGAGCTGGCGGCGGCGCTCCGCGGCCTGCCGCTGGACCACGCGTTCCCGTGGTTCGGCTCGCGGCTGACCCCGGCGCTGATGGTGCCGCTCCGGCTGATGGAAACCTGGGCGCATGGGCAGGACATCTTCGACACGCTCGATGTCTCGCGCCGTCCGGCGAACCGGCTCCGGCACGTGGCCTGCCTTGGTGTACTGGGGCGGGAGCTGTCGTTCCACGCTGCCGGGCTGCCCATCCCGGCGGCGCCGTTCCGCGTCGAACTGACCGGCCCCGACGGGCGGCTCTGGGCATGGGGCCCGGAAGACGCCGCACAAGGGATCCAGGGCAGCGCGCTCGACTTCTGCCTTCGCGTCACGCACCGCAGGCCGCTCGCCGAAACCGACCTCACGGCGATCGGCGGAGACGCACAGAAATGGCTGGAGATCGCCCGCGTCTTCCTCTGACTTCGAGCCACTTCGCCCGGCCGATTCCCGGGCCACTGCTCCGAGCTGCTTCTCCGGGCTACTTCTCCGAGCTACTGCTCCGAGTCGCTGCTCCGACGTCGTGCTCGCCCTGTCGGTGCTCAAGAAATGCCGGTGCTCGGGGAAAATGTCGGTGCTTCGCGGTAATGTTGAATTCGGGGGACCCCCTGGCACACGAAGGGGCATTCTCGTACAGCCGCGAAGGGCATCCTCCGATGGGCGCGGCCTCGGCTCACCCGGCACCAAGGCGTGGTGCCTGACCAGCGCGGCAGCACCGGATGGAACTGGCGCGCATTCCCTGAAGGACGCCTTCGCGGCATCGGATTCCCTCAAGGGCCCCTTCAGGGCCCCTCCAGGGCACCCACCCCGGAGCGGGACAGGCCCGCGAGGGCCATATCCGCGGCACGCACGCCCATGAAGGCTTCCTTTTCGGGGCACGAGCGCGGACACGAGAAGGAGCTGCGAAATCCCAGCAGACTCCCGGACGGACGCCTTCGGGGAATCTGCGGCCGACCTCGCCTCGACCCCTATAGGAGCATCGGAGCGGCCTACGAGCTCACGTGATCGTGTAGTGGCCGAGCCACGATTCTCGCCACGCGACCGTCAGCTCGCTCAGCCCGGTGATGTTCGACATCGCGAGCTCCGAACGCCACGCCTCCTCCAGCGCGACGCACAGTTCGGACACCGGCGCCTCGGTCCCGTTGCCGCCGAACTGGGCGAGCACCGGCCTCGGCACCGCGAGCTTTCCCTTGCCGCGCACCACCGACTGCTCGGTCGCGCGGCACACCAGGTACTCCGTCGAAGCGACCTCGCTCAGCGGACGGGGCGGTATCCCGGCCAGCGCCACCGACGGCACCACGCGCTCCAGCGCCCGGTAGAGGCATTCGATCGGCCCCGAGAGCCCGTCGTCCTTCCGTGCGATCTGCCACGAGAACCAGAGGCCGACCCAGTCGAACGGGCTGGGGTCGCGGTAGTCGAACGCCGGGCCGACGAAGGTCTGGTAGTCGCTCGCCGGGTCCGTCTGCCTCGGCTGGCCACGGTCGCGCCGGTCGGCGCGGAGCCCGAGTCTGCCGAACAGGTCGCGCAGGAACTCGCGCGGCCTCGCCTGCACCGAGTTCTCCGCCGACAGCTTCAGCAGGATCTTGTTCACGCGCTCCGCCGAAACGTCCGCCACGGCGTCGTCAATGGACAGTTGCAAGTGGACGAACGCGACGTCGGCGAGCGAGGTGCCCGAACAGCTGACCACGCCGACGCCGGGATAGCGCCGCAGGAACCGCACTATCGCGTGGGTCGACCCGACGCGGGCGGGCCCGGCGCAGGTCACCGGGAGGCAGGTGGCGACGGTGGCGCTGTCCTCCGGCGGGATGGGCCGCGTCTTCGCCGGGCGGCACACCTCGAACCAGTTCCCCGGCCGGTGCGCGGGCCGGGTGTCGGCGATCCAGAACCCGTAGCCGCGTTCGTCGCACAGCCGCCGGATCCGATCGGAGAGCAGGAACCGGCGCTCCGCCGACGAATCGTTCAACGCGATGGAAAACCGGATCGCCGGCGCCGAGCACACCGACGGCATTTCCTTGCGGGTCCGCAGGTCGTGGTTCCTGGTCTTCACGCTCGGCGGTAGCTGGGCCGGGCACTGCAGGGTCAGCAGCGGCGCGCCGGCCAGGTTCGCGGCGGCCTCGGAAACCGCCTGCATCAGGTTGCGCACCGCCTTGCCGTGCCATTTCGTGAGTTTCGACGGCGCGAGGTCGATCGCGATGAGGCCTTCGAAGGTGCGGGCGGACTCGTAGATGAAGGTGGGGTTCGGCCACGCCGTCTGGTGGAAGATCCAGCCACCGTCGTCCTGTTCCGGTCGGGCGGGCCGGTTGTGGCCGTCGCGCTGTTCGAGCGCGGCGACGCTCTCCACCGGGTTGCGCGTGTGCGTGCCGATCGCGACGCCGCCGCCGTTGGCACCGGAGGACAGCGTCTCCAGGAACACCGCGTCCGCTTCACCCTGCTCCTGGCCGAGCCTGGCGAGCTTGCGCAGATAGCCTGCCCTGTCCGCGATGTGGTGCACCTCGAAGTCCACTTTGGTCAGTGGCTGGCGCGCGATCTCGAACCCCGCGCGGGCGAGATCGGCGACGTTGCGCGTCGGCAGGCGCCGGTTCATCGCGAGCCCCCGTTCGAATCGAAGCACACGTTGACCGGCAGCAGGCCTTCGCCGCGCTCCTGCCCGTTGCCTGCCCAGCGCGGCACCCCGATCCGGTTCAGCGGGATCGTCGACTCGTGCCAGGCCCGCTGCCGCAGCAGCAGGAGCGCGGCGAGCACCGGCAGCACCACGGCGATGGTCAGGAACACCTGCACCACCTCACCCCTGCTCGAGGTCGCGATCGTCGCCGCGAACGCGGCAGCGGCCACAATGGACAGTTGGCCGAACACCAGCGGCAGCGTGCGGAGGTAGGAGGCGACCGACCGCCTCGGCGTCACCGCGAGCCGGGAGTACAGGAATCCCGGTACCAGCAACAACATCGTGATCACCGACTGCCCGTCCGAGACGTGCCCGAGCTTCTGGGTCGCCGCGCGCCCGTACGGCCACGGACCGCCCACCAGCAGCCAGCCCAGCGCGTAGGAGATCACGGCGACGGCGATCGCGTACAGCATCACGTTGCGGGGCCCCGATTCCGTCGAGTCCTTGAGCACCAGCCCCGCCTTGACCCGCACCTGGTCGCCCCGCACGTCACCGGTGCCGGACCGGCGCCAGTACGCCTGCGCCTCGTTGTCGGGGAACCTGCTGACCAGCACCAGATCGTCCCCGACCTGGCAGTCGGTGATCTCGGCCGCGGCGGCGCGCAGGTTCTCCGCGGTCACCGCGGGATGGCGCAGCAGGGCGTTGTCCACCTCGTTCGACTGGACGCGCACCCCCTCGCCGGTCACCGCGGCGCTCACCAGCCGCTCGCACGCCGGCATCGCTTCCATCGCGACCGTAACCCCCGACTGGTCCGCCTCCCACCGGCGGCGGCGCATCAGCTCGGCCAGCGTCCGCAGCACCGTCTGCACCTGCAGTTCCAGCAGTTTGCGCAGGCTCGGCTCGGTGGGCGACGCTTCGAGCTTCGCGGCGATCGAGCCGAGGTCCTCCGCGATGTTCTCGGTCTGCAGGTGGTCGGCGTCGGTGGACAGGAACATGCGCGCCACGTCCACCTCGGGCGCGGTGCCCACCACCAGGTGGTACGACTTGAGCGTGGCCGGGATCGACGTCTCGTACTGCGCGAAGTAGCCGCGGTGCCCGGCGCGTAGCCGCTTCCACTGCTCGGCCAGCCGCGGGAACCGGCTCTGCGGGATTTCGTTGACGTGCAACGGGGTTTCGTACCGCAGCCGGTGCTCGTCCACGGTGTCGTCCACGCCGACCACCAGCAGGTAGTCGCGGACCGCGACGGTCAGCAGTTCCGCGTACTCGACGAGCAGGTGGCCGTAGTCGTCGAGGATCTTCAACGCCATGTCGCGGCACTGCTTGCCGTACCCGGGCACGGTGCCCTCCGACGGCGGCAGGGTGAACGGCTCCGCCGGGTGGTCCCGCTCGGTCAGCAGCGTGACGAGCGAGCGCTGCACCAGCCAGCGCGGCTCGTGCCAGCGGAAGAGGAAGCCGCTGAGGTCCTGCTTGGGCGACTGCGCGTGCTCGTCGCTGGCCAGGATGCCGCGGAGCAGCCGGTAAAGGCCGGACGCGACCAGCCGCGAGGTTTCGAGCTGGCTCAGCCGGGGCAGCTTTTCCCCCGACGCGCCGTAGACGTCGACGGCCGAGACGGCGCGCCGCGGCAGCCTCGCCATCGGCACCCACAACGTGCTGCCGCCGTGGCGTTCACCGTGCTCCTTGCCGATCAGCCCCTGCAGGCCGGCCGTGGCGTCGCGCTGACCCTCGTCGAGCAGGCGCAGCGAGATGTCGACCTCGGTCACCCGCCGCGCGGCGCCGTGCTCGACGAGCGTGAGCCGCTCGGTGAGCCTGCGCACGTGGTTGAGCCGCAGCGACGCGTCCAGCAGCGCGAGGCCGACCGCGGCGCCGTGGTGGGAGAGCCGCGGTGGCGCGCCGGGAATGGGTACCGTCGCGATCGCGTGCCGCAGGCTCTCCATACCGTCCACTCGCCGCTCCTTCGCCAGGTTTGAGCGGCCCCGCGCAGGTCAGTGGCCACTCAAGTTCCGTTCACGGACGTCCAAGCTCCCCGAATCGGCGCAATGCCCCCTCGGCGATGCCCGGAACAGGCTAGCGATGGGCTGGACGGGCGAGTGCTCAGTTGGCAAATCGATGCCGGTTCTTGAGCAAAGCGACGAACTCAGCCGGTGTAGCGAATCCGAAAGCGATCGGGTGCCGCCGGATCCCGGTCGACGACCTGGACCGGCGCCCAAGCCCACTGCCGGACGCCGATGCCCGGCGCACGGGAGAACTCGATCCGCCCCCGGGTGCCTTCGACCGAGACGTGCGGCCAGGATTCGGCGATGCGCGCCCGATCCGTGCCGTGGGAACGCAGTACGTCGGCGAGGACGGAGACCGTGTCGTAGCCCTCGAACGCGACGAAGGAGGGGGCTCCGGCCAGCCGTTCGCGTAGCGCTTTCTCGACGCGTGTACCGAGCGGGCTGAGGAACTCGGGCAGGTAGCGCAGGAACGGAATCGCGGCACCGTCGTCGTCCAGTGCCGCCGCCCATTCAGCGAACTCCGGTTGCCCGGCCGGGGCGCCGATCATGATCTCGGTGAGGCGCCGGTCGTGCCGGACGGACCGGACGAGGGACACGGCCGGTTCCGGGTGACCGGCCAGGAGGAGAAGGGCCGTCGCGCGATTGCCGGCGAGTTCGTCGCACACAGCCGCGGGCGCGAGCGTGCCCGTGTCCAGTTCGATGACGGTGCCGCCCTGCGGCACGAGGCGGTCCCGCAGGATCCTGCTCCCGGACGCCCAGTAGGCGCTCGGCTGGGTCGCTACCGCGATCCGGCGGTGGCCCGCGCCGAGGAGGAAGTCCGCGTAGATCCGCCAGCCGTGGGACTGCGCCGGGGCGAGGCGCGCGACCCACTCCGTCGGCTGGTCGGTGAGCGCGTCGAGAACGGCCGACGAGCAGAGGAACGGCAGGCCGATGGCGTCGGCCCTGGTGGCGGCCGCGCGAGCGACGACGCTGTGGTACTCCCCCGCCACGGCGGTCACGCCCAGACCAGCCAATTCGTCGACGGCCGCCACGGCCAGCCGCGGATCGGCCGCGGTGTCCCGGATCACCAGCTCGAGTGGCCGTCCGGCGATCCCGCCGGTGTCGTTGACCTCGGACGCGGCCAGTTCGAGCCCGGCGAGCAGGTGGTGCCCCGCCTCGACCCAGCCGGGCCTGGTCAGCGGGACGAGAGCGCCGATCCGGACGGATGATCCGTCCGTCCGCTCCGCCGCGGGTGGCGTGCTCATGGGGTGGCCTCCGGTGTGCCGGTCCGGTCGCGGTGCGCTCGAACCGCGCTGGGCAACGCGTGCGGGAATCGAACCCGCGCCTCCGGGCGGAGCACCCGGTGTCCGTACCGCTGGACCAACGCGCCTGGCCCGCCGGCCTTCTCAGGCCTGAATCGGAAAACCGGCGGCACCGGGAATGAGATCAAAATGCGACCGCGCGGTTCAACCGGTTTTCCGGGCGGCGGCCAGTCCGTCCAAAATGACCTTGACACCGAGTTCGAACAGGTCGTCGTCGGAAAGCCTGCCGAACGCGGGGGCCACAGTGGACAAACACGGGTAGTCGGCGAGCCGGTCGGTGAAGGCCTTCGTTTCCGCGGGATCCGGCTGCTCACCGGCGACGGAGGTCAGCACGTGCGCGGTGAGGAGGCGGGAGATGCCCGCGGTCTCGTCGGCGGAAAACCCGGCGCCGAGCAGGATCCGGACGGTGGTCTCGACGTGCCCGAGCCGGTGCGGCCCCACCGGCGGCCGTTCCCGCAGCAAGGTGGCGGCGTCCCGATGGGTGAGAACCAGCGCGCGGAACTGGCGGAGCCCGCTCACGAGCTGGTCGCGCCACGGCGCGCTCTCGTCGATGTCGAAGGCGTCCGTGCAGATCGCCTCGGCCACCAGGTCCAGCAGCTCGGCCTTGTTCTTCACGTGCCAGTACAGCGTCGGCGACTGGACCCCGAGCTTCGCGGCCAGCCTGCGCGTGCTCAGCTCGGCGAGGCCGACCTCGTCCAGCAGTTCGACGGCGGCTTCGGTGATGCGGTGCTGGTCGAGCCGGGGCTTGCGGCCTTCCATGCGCCCGACCCTACTCGTCACGCGGCGCGCACGGCGATTCCGGGATAGTCCAGCACCAGGCCCGATTCGTCGTAGCTCAGGCGGCATTCGAAGTCGAAGGCGGGCGCGCGGTAGTCGTAGCTCAGCCCGTCGGCGCGGTAGGTCTGCGCGAGCGTCGTCACACCGAGGTCCCGCGCGCGGACGTAGGCGGCCGGGGCCTCGGCCGTGGCACCGTCGGCGAGGGCGAGGCGGTGCACCGGCAGCGTGTTCGTCACCGCGGAGGACTCCAGGTCCACGTCGAGGCAGCCGTCGAGCTCTGGCACGTACGCGCCGTCGACAGTCCAGCGGCCCGCCCCGTCCGCTTCGAGCACCCGCGTCGCGGAGTGCCCGCGAACCTCGGCCCGCCGCGTCGCCCACTTCGCGTCGACGGTGATCGTGTAGCCGACGATCCAGGTCTGCCCCTCCTCGACGGCCGTAGTGCATCCGGTGAACCGCCACCCGTCGCCGAGCCGGTGGAAGTGGACGACCTCGAACCCGTCGCGAAGACCCTGGTGCCGCCACGCCGCGGTGGCCGGAAATGCCGAGAACCCCATCCGCCGAGCCTTCCAGAACCGCATCGTCCTAACAAGACTGCGCTGGTCAGGCTGTTAGGCTCGGCGGGTGACGGAGAAGCTCGGGTTGCGTGAGCGCAAGAAGCTGCGCACGCGGGAAACGGTGGCGGGCGTCGCGCTGCGGATGTTCCTGGAGTCGGGTTTCGACGCCGTCTCGGTCGCCGAAGTCGCCGAAGCGGCGGACGTCTCGAAGATGACGGTCTTCAACTACTTCCCCGCCAAGGAAGACCTCGTCATGCACCACATCGCCGACCACGCCGGCGAATACGCGCGCGTGATCGCCGAACGCCAGGCGAAACAGGCCCCGCTCGACGCGCTGCGGGAGCACTACCTCGCCGGCCTCGCCGCGCACGACCCGAGCACCGGCCTTTCCGACAGCGAGAACTTCCTGGCGTTCATCAAAATGGTGTTCGACACCCCCACGCTCATGATGCGGGTGAGCGCGCAGGCCGCCAGCCAAGAGGCGACCCTGACCGCCGCCTTCGCCTCCGCACTGGGCACCGCCGACGACGACATCGTCCCCTACACCGCCGCGCACCAGACGACCGCGGTCCTGCGGGCACTGGGCACGCGCAACACCCAGCGCATGCTCGCGGGCGAACGCGCCGACGACGTGCACGAAACCGCCGTCACCGAAACAGAGGCGGCCTTCGACCTCCTCGCCCGCGGTCTCGCCCACACCGGCCTCGCGAAGCGCCGTCGTTGATTCGTCCTCAATGGACGTCCAAAATGGACGGTATGACCAGGTTCCACGACGGTCGCGCCCCGAAGGACGCGGTGGTGCTGTGCGCGCGTCGATTCCAGCGAGGGGCGGTGGAGGCGTGCGCGTGGTCCCTGAAGGATGCTCCTATAGAGGCCGAGGTGAGGTCCGCTGCGCATGCCCTGAAGGTGCCCTTCGGGGAATCTGACGCCGCGAAGGGCACCTTCAGGGCATGCGCTGGGATTTCGCCGCCCGCGCCTCTTCCCCCGTCCGCGCTGAAGGCCCCTGCAGGCGCCTTCAGGGATGTGCATGCCGCGGATGCGGCCTTCACCGGGGCTGCTCCCGCTCCAGGGCGCATGCCCTGAAGGTGCCCTTGAGGGAATCTGACGCCGCGAAGGTCACCTTCAGGGCATGCGCTGGGATTTCGCCGCCCGCGCCTCTTCCCCCGTCCGCGCTGAAGGCCCCTGCAGGGGCCTTCAGGGATGTGCATGCCGCGGATGCGGCCTTTCACCGGGGCTGCTCCCGCTCCAGGGCGCATGCCCTGAAGGTGCCCTTGAGGGAATCTGACGCCGCGAAGGTCACCTTCAGGGCATCAGCACCACCACGCCGCACGCCGCGAGGGGCGAGATCGCGGCGTCAGATTCCCCGAAGGCGCCCTTCACGGACCAAGCCCCCGGGCGGCTCCACGCATCCGCCACCCACCTCACCAGAATCAACGCGCACACATCATCACTGTGACCTTCGGGGACTCTGACGCCACTTTTCTTCCCTTCGCGAACGTGCGGCCAGGGCCGTTCATGCCCTGAAGGACGCTTCCGCAGAGGTCGAGGCGAGGTCCGCCGCGCCTTCTCCGAGGGCGCCTGTCAGGGCATCTGCTGGGATATCGCAGCTCGCGCCTCTTCTCGTTTCCGTGCTGGCGCCTCGAAAGGGGTCTTCAGGGGCGTGAATGCGGCCTTCGTGGGCCCACCTTGCTCCGGGGTACCTGCCCTGAAGGTGCCCTTGAGGGAAATCTGGTGCCGTGAACGGCACCTTCACGGCACCAGCATCACCACGCCGCGCGCCGCGAAGGGCGAGATTGGGGCGTCGGATTCCCCGAAGGCGCCCTTCGGGGAATCCGAACACTCCGGGGCACCAAGGTCGCAACGAGCCGCGCCCCGCGCTCAGTGCGCCGAGACTCAAAAAGAAGAAACCCCCTGCATGCAGGGGGTTTCCGCTGTCTCAACCAGACGTGCGCCCGAAGGGATTCGAACCCCTAACCTTCTGATCCGTAGTCAGATGCTCTATCCGTTGAGCTACGGGCGCAGTGTTCAGTTGTCGCCGACCGGAGTCGACGGTGGTGCTCGAGCGAGTCGAGCACCGGCGGAGGCTCCGGGATTTGAACCCGGGAGGGGGGGTTACCCCCAACCGCATTAGCAGTGCGGCGCCATAGACCAGACTAGGCGAAGCCTCCCAGGCCCAACGACCACTGCCGAGACAGATTACACAGGGTCTTCCAGGCCGGGCAAAGCACCCCCCTCCCTCAGCGGTGCAGCACCTTGAGCAGGCGCGGGGAGCGCCCGCCGAGTCCTTCGGCTTCGAAGACCGCGAGGCCGACTCTCGGCAGCTCACGCACGCCGGGGTAGACGAGGTAGCGCGGCAGCCAGCGCGGCTGGAACTTGGCGTTGAAGCGGTACAGGGTCTCGATCTGGATCCACTTCGAGAAGAAGCCGATGACGTTCGCGGTCAGCCGCGCCACCGGGCCGGCGCCGATGCGCCTGCCCTGTTCGAGCACGGCCCGGAAGGCGGCGAAGTTCAGCGAAACGTGACGAATCCCATGGTCCTTCGCCGCGGTGAGCAGTTCCGAGATCATCAGCTCGTTCACGCCGTTGTCCGCGGCACGATCACGGCGCATCACGTCCAGTGACAGGCCGTGCTCACCCCACGGCACGAACTGGAGCAGGCCGCGCACGCGCCCGCCCTGCTCGGCGGTGACCAGCACCGAGCCCGCGTCCCCGATCCGGCCGAGCGCCATCGCGAAGCCGCGTTCGGTGTCGGTGCCCCGCCAGTTCGCCGCCAGCGCGGCCAGCTCGGACATCTCCTCGTGCGTCAGCTCCTCGGCCTTTCGCACGAGCACCTTGTACCCGGCGCGCTTCGTCCGCGAGACGGCCTGGCGGACGCCCCGCATGATGCGCCCGTCCAGGGTGAACGTCTCCGTGTCCACGATGGCCTCGTCGCCGATCTCCAGCACGTCGAGGCCGAACCGCGCCCACACCGTGGCGCCCAGCTCGGAGCAGCCCAGCACGGCGGGCACCCAGCCGTGCCGGCGGCACACCTCCAGGTACTCCTCGATCGCCCCTGGCCACGCTTCGCTGTCGCCGAGGGGGTCCGCGGAGCACACCGCGACCCCGGCGATCGGCCGGTAGGTCAGCGCCGCCTTCCCCGAGCGGGAGAACACCGCGAACTTGTCGGGGCGCAGCGCGAAGTAGCCGAGCGAGTCCCGTTCGCCGTGCGCGTCGATCAGCTCGCGCAGCCGCTCGACGTCGGAGTCCGGCAGGTTCGGCGCCGGCTCGGCGGAGCGCAGCAGGAAGTACGCGGCGACCAGCACCGCGCCGAGCCCGAACAGCAGCCCGACGGCGGCGGTCAGGGTGTCCAGCCAGTCCTGGTGGAACACCGCGGGCCCGCTCACCCCGGCCAGCGCGAGCGCGGAGTGGACCAGCTTGTCGCGGAACGACATCGGCTCGACGACCGAATGCGAGGACGCGGACAGCAGCACGAAGTTGATCACCAGCCCGGCCAGCAGGAGCTGGACGAAGACCCGTACCGCGCGCCAGCGGCCCGTCACCGGGTCGGGCAGCGCCACGAAGTGCCGCCGCGTGAGCAGCAGCGCGACCAGCAGGGCGGCCGAAACGATGCCCGCGCCCGCGGCGTGCTTGAGACCGATGTGCGACACCGACAGCAGCACGCAGGTGGCCACCGCGAGCTGCCACGCGCGCCGCTTGCGCCGCCGCAGCCCGGCCGCGAGCAGCACCAGCAGCACGCCGGTGACCAGCACCACCGCGGCGGCGGCCGTCGTCGCGTCCTGCGGCAGCTCCAGCCACTCGGCGATGTGCCCGCGCAGGTTCCGCCGCCCGATGGGCACCAGTACCGAGACGACCGCGGCCAGCCCGGCCAGCCTGGCGACCCAGGTGATGGCCACCACGGGCACCTTCCCGGTCAGCGCCCAGCGCAGCTCTGTCCTTGCCTCCCCGCTCACCTGTACTTCAGCAAGATCATGTGCCCCGCAATTCCCCTGTGTGCCCATCCCGGCGGCACCAGCTCGACGAACGGCGCCGGCGAGCCGGGATCGGCCAGCGCGTCCCTGCTCACGGCCCGTTCGGGTGCTACCCCGGACAGGATCTTCTTAACCGGTACCTCACACTTTCTACCGTTGAGCGTGCGCGGCACCGCACTCACCACCACGAACCGATCGGGTAAGTCTCGTGGTGACAGCGCGCCACGAAGCCTCCCCGGGTAAGAGCGGTTCGATCGCGTCAAGCGTTACGCCGGGGCGTAGTCGGTCAGCGGCGTCGCCTCGACGGATTCGATTCGCCTGCCAGCCGCCGCACGCCGAATGAGCGTCCATTGTAGACATCTCCGTGAGCGCTTCGGGGATGTCACCGGAGCCGGGCCATGGCCCGCCTCAGCGGAGGTGCGCGTCGAACCAGTTCAGCGTGCGCTGCCAGGCTTCCACGGCGGCTTCGGGATCCGCGTCGAACCGGTGGTTGGCGCCGGGATAGCGCACCACGTTCGTCACCGCGCCGGAGTGGGCCGCGGCCTCGCGGAGCTGTTCGACCTCTTCGCCGCCGCTTTCGTCACCGGCGTCGCCGTAGATGCCCAGCCACGGGCTGGTGAGCTTGCCCGCGATGTCGACGAGCACCGGCAGTTCACCCGCGGCCTGGCCGCCGACGCTCACCGCGGCGCCGAGCCTGCGGTTGGAGGCCACCACGAGCGCGGCCGTGCCGCCGAGGTCGAAGCCGACCACCCCGAGCAGATCGGCCTGCACACCGTGGTCGACGAGCCAGGCGAGCGTGATGTCGGTCGCGCCGAGCACGTCGTCGCGGGTCAGGTTCTCGCCGGAAAAATGCGGCGTGACGGCGAGCCAGCCCTCGTCGGCGAGGCTCGCGACAAGCAATCGGACGCCGTCGGTCACGCCGTCGCCTTCGTGCAGGACGACGAGACCACCCCGCACCGAGCCGTCCGGCTCGGCGTAGGTCAGGCGGATCGCGCGGCCGTCCGAACGCTCGTAGTCATCGGTGTGGGTCTGCGTCATGTACACACTCAACCACCGCAGAGTGAACAGGAGAAGGAGTTCGGCTCACGAAGGTTCACGACGAAAGTCACGGGCACGGGACTCGACAAGGCGTATACCTTTCAGGTTGGCCTTACCGGCCCCGATTGACGAGGAGCGCTGAGCATGTCCGTCACCACTCGACCCGATCTGGTGTCGCTGCCCGGTTACAAGCCGGGACGCTCGATTCCTGGAGCGATCAAGCTCGCCAGCAACGAGGTGCCCGGCGGACCGCTGCCGAGTGTGCTCTCGGCCATCGCCGACGCGGCCGCGCAAGCGAACCGCTACCCGGACAGCGGCGCGTGGACGCTGGTGAACCGGCTTTCGGAGAAGCTCGGCGTGCCCGCCGACCGGATCGCGGTCGGCTGCGGCTCGGTTTCGCTGTGCCAGCAGCTCGTGCAGTCGCTGTGCGAGCCCGGTGACGAAGTGCTCTTCGCGTGGCGCTCGTTCGAGGCGTACCCGATCACCACGCAGGTCGCGAACGCGCGCGTGGTCACCGCACCGCTCGACGCCTCGCACACGCACGACCTCGGCGCGCTGCTCGCCGCGGTCACACCGCGCACGAAGGTGCTCTACGTCTGCAACCCCAACAACCCCACCGGCACCGTGCTCCACCGCGAAGCGCTGCGGGAGTTCCTGTCGAAGGTCCCGCCGCACGTCCTGGTGGTGCTCGACGAGGCGTACTTCGAATTCGTCACCGACCCGGAAGTGCCGGACGGCATGGAGTTCGCACGCGAATTCCCCAATGTGGCGGTGTTGCGGACTTTCTCGAAGGCGTACGGGCTCGCGGGCCTGCGCGTCGGGTACGCGGTGGCGCCGGAGGACGTCGTGGTCGCGCTGCGGAAGGTGTTCACCCCGTTCAGCGTCAACGCGGTCGCGCAGGCGGCGGCGGTGGCCTCGCTGGACGCGGAGGACGAGCTTCTGGCGCGCTGCACCGAAATCACCGCGGAACGCGACCGCGTGCGCGCGGCACTGGTCGAACTGGGTTACGAGATCCCGGAAACGCAAGCGAACTTCGTGTGGTTCCCGCTCGGCGAGCGCACCGTGGAGTTCGCGGAGTTCATGCTCGACCGCAAACTCGTCGTACGCCCCTTCGCGGGCGAAGGCGCGCGAGTGACGATCGGGACGCCTTCGGAGAACGACACCTTCCTCGACGCGGCTCGCGCCTTTCGCGACGCTTGACCAGGTGTCACGGCCACGCCCGTTGGGATGATCCGGCCGTGGCGCTGTGTCCTTCCGGTATGGCGGCGGCCTACTTTTGGCCGCATGGTGCGGAAACGGAACTCATCGGCGCACAAGCGCGAGATCGGCGAAGCGCTGCGGAACGCCCGTGAACGGGCGAACCTGACGGCGGCGGAGCTGGCCGGGCGGCTGGACTGCTCGGCCAGCAAGGTCTCGCGGATGGAAAGCGGCCACCGGGGTGTGGCCGAGCTGGACCTGACCATGTTCCTGGCGAACTGCGGCACGCCGAGGAAGGAGGTCGTGGAGCTGCTGGAGGTCTTGCGGGAAAGCGACGACGGATATCGGCTGCGACCGCACCAGGAACGGTTGCCGGACGAGCTGCGCTCACTGATCGCGCAAGAGAACCTGGCGACCTCGATCATCTCCTTCGAACCGCAGGTCGTTCCGGGCTTGTTGCAGATCAAGGACTACGCACGAGCACTGTTCGGATGGACCGGCCGATTCGATGACGCCGGTATCGAGATGCGGGTCCGAGCGCGCATGGCACGCCAAAAGCGGCTTCGGCAACCGGATGCCCCCGCGTTCACGTTCTACCTGCCAGAGCAGACTTTGCGTGCCCAGGTTGTTCCCGCAGCACTGATGCATGACCAAGTGATGCATCTCCTGCTGATCAGCTCTTTCGATCACTGCACCATCCGGGTGGTGCCCGAGGCCGCTTGCCCGAGCGGGGTTCTCGGCCATACCTTCCAGCTGATGCGGTTCGCCGAACATCGACCCGTGGTGTATGTCGAAAACCAGACTGCGAGCCTGTTCCTGGAGAAGTCCGAAGACCTCGATGTGTATCGCCAGCGCTTGTCCAGAGTGGCCGAATTCGCATTGGATGGAGGAGAATCCCGAGAGTGGCTTGCCAGGTTGGCAAGCGAGTACAACTACGCGAAGGATGCCTCCAGTGGACAACCGCGGACTGGTCTGGCGTAAGAGCAGCTACAGCGGCGGCGACAACGGCGGCTGCGTAGAAGTCGCGCTCGTCTGGAACAAGAGCAGCCACAGCGGCGGCGGCAACGGCGGCTGCGTCGAAGTCGCCAAGCACGCCACCGGTACCGCGATCCGCGACTCCAAGGCCCCCGCCTCCGGCCAGCTCGCCGCCTCCGCCCCCGCCTGGCGCGCCCTCCTCACCACCCTGCAGCGCCCCGAAGGTGACCTTCGGGGCATCTGAGTCCCCGAAAGTCACAGTGATGTGTGCGCGTCGGTTCCGGTGAGGTGGGTGGCGGATGCGTGGAGCCGTCGGGGCCTTGGTCCGTGAAGGGCGCCTTCGGGGAATCTGACGCCGCGATCTCGCCCCTCACGGCGGGCGGCGTGGTGGTGCTGATGCCCTGAAGGTGACCTTCGCGGCGTCAGATTCCCTCAAGGGCACCTTCAGGGCATGCGCCCTGGAGCGGAGCAGCCCCGGTGAAGGCCGCATCCGCGGCATGCACATCCCTGAAGGCCCCTGCAGGGGCCTGGGCGCGGACGGGGGGAAGAGGCGCGGGCGGCGAAATCCCAGCGCATGCCCTGAAGGTGACCTTCGCGGCGTCAGATTCCCCGAAGGGCACCTTCAGGGCATGCGCAGCGGACCTCACCTTGACCTCTATAGGAGCATCCTTCAGGGCATACGGGCCTGATACCGGGGCGCGGCGGTCAGTTCAGGCAGTGGGCGGCGACGTAGGCCTGCCAGGACAGGTACGGCTCGGGCGTGAGCATGGTGTAGTTGACGGAGTCGACCTGGCATTGCGTGGCCCAGTCGTAGCCGTTGGACGGCACCTGGATCTGGACGTAGTAGATGCCGTTGTCCCTCGCCGCCTCCTGGCTCGGTCCCGAACCGTAGGCGATGAACGACATCCAGGTTCCCGGTGGCGTCACGGTCGTGGCAGCGGTCGTGGCAGCGGCGGTGGCGGCGCCGGTGACGGCCAGGAGCGCGGCTGCGGCGACGGTCGCGAGGGCTTTGCCGATTCTCGTCATGGGCCGCGACGGTACGGCTCCCTTCCGGGAGGGCTCCCGGGCTGGAGCCGGTACCCGGAACTACCGCAGGATCAACTGGATCACGGCGGCGACGCCGACGACGACGATGAGCGCGCGCAGCACGGTGGGCGAAAGCTTCCGGCCGATCTTCGCGCCGAGCAAGCCACCGAGCGTCGAGCCGAGCGCGAGCAGGCCGACGACCGCCCAGTCCACCGGCGCGGTGAACGCGTAGATCGTCCCGGCGACCAGGTTCACCACCGCCGAGAGCACGTTCTTGATGCCGTTGAGCTGCTGGAGCGTGTCGCTGAGCAGCATGCCCATCACGGCGACCAGCATCACGCCCTGCGCGGCGGTGAAGTAGCCGCCGTAGATGCCGATCAGGAAGATCAGGAACAGCAGCAGCGGGCCGCCGTGCGACTGCGGCGTCCCGTTCGCCTCGCGCCGCTTCGTCACCCAGCCGCCGACCTTCGGCTGGACGATCACCAGCACCACCGCGAGCCCCACCAGCACCGGCACGATCGCTTCGAAGGCGTCCTTGGGCAGGGACAGCAGCAGGATCGTGCCGCCGATCGCGCCGAGGAACGACGCGACCGCGTACCTCGCCACCCGCGGCCACAGCCCGGCAAGCTCGTGCCGGTAGCCGTACGCCCCGGTGACCGTGCCGGGGGCCAGCCCGATCGCGTTCGAGGTGGTCGCGGTGACCGGCGGGTACCCGAGCGCCACCAGCACCGGGAAGGTCACCAGCGTGCCCGATCCCACCACCGCGTTGATGGTGCCCGCCCACACGCCGGCCAGTCCGATCAGCACCGCATGCCACCACGTCACGCTGCGCACCTTAAGCACTGTGGACACTTCACGCGTAGCGGTTGTGGTTGGTCAGACAGAATTCGCTGAGCCGGGTCCGGGATTCGCCAAAACCGCGTTCGAGCAGCGGCGCGGCGCCGGAACACCCCTGTTCGGCCCGGTTTGACCATGGCCGGAGCGGGTATCCCGTGCTGAAGGAGGTGCGAGATGCCCCAGCAAGCATGGAACGACAAGCGAGAGCGCCAGTACGAACACGTCAAGGCGTCGCAGAAGGACCGTGGCGCCGGTGAGGGCAGGGCCGAGGAGATCGCCGCGCGGACGGTCAACAAGAACCGCGCGCGCAGCGGCGAGTCCGCGCGGGCCAGCAGGACCTCGGTCAAGGACAAGTCACCGCAGCAGCGGGGCGGCGAGCGCGCCGGGAACCGCAAGGGGCCCGGTGGCCCGACGAAGGAGCAGCTCTACAACGACGCCAAGAAGCGAGGCATCAACGGCCGGTCCACGATGACCAAAAAGGAACTCCAGCAGGCGCTCGGGCGCTGATCGGCGGGTTGACGTGACAGATGGAACCGGCAAGGGCTCCCACGACATAGAGCTTCGGCTCCCGGCGGACCTCGTGCAGCTCCCGATCATCCGCGGTCTCGCTTCCACGATCGCGACACGGGCCGACTTCGACCTCGACGCCATCGCGGATCTGCGGCTCGCTGTGGACGAAGCGGCCTCCACGCTGATCACCAAGGCGGCACCGGAATCGACCATGGTGTGCACGTTCACGCTGGCGGACGACGAACTGCGCTTCACCGGCCGGGTGCTCACCCGCGAGCAGCAGGCACCCAGCACCGGCACGTTCGGCTGGCGCGTGCTGACCACGCTCACCGACTCCGCCACCGGCTGGATCGCCGCGAACGGGCAGGGCAACCTGATGCACATCCAGCTCTCCAAGCGGAAGCCGGTGGCCACGCCGTGAGCGAAACCGGCACGCGGTATCCCACCTCGTCCCACGAATACGAGCACCTTCGGCCGCTGTTCACCGAACTCGCCTCGCTCGAAGCGGACGACCCGCGCCGGGCGCGGATCCGCGACAAGCTGGTCACCGGGCACCTCCCGCTCGCCGAGCACATCGCGCAGCGGTTTTCCGGCCGCGGTGTCGCCAAGGAGGACCTCGTCCAGGTCGGCACCGTCGGCCTGATCAACGCGGTCGACCGCTTCGACGCCGAGCGCGGCGCGGACTTCCTGTCCTTCGCGGTGCCCACCGTGATGGGTGAGGTGCGCAGGCACTTCCGCGACACCGGGTGGCTGGTGCGCGTCCCCCGAAGACTCAAGGAACTCCACCTTTCCCTGTCCAACGCGAGCACGAAGCTCTCCCAGGAACTCGGCAGGGCCCCGACGCCGAGCGAACTGGCCGAGCACCTCGGCATCAGCAAGGACGATGTCTACGAAGGACTCGAAGCGGGCAACGCCTACAACTCCACCTCGCTGGACGAGGTGCTCACGGCCGACTCGGACAGCGCCGCGCTCGGCGACCTGCTCGGCGCCGAGGACGCCGGGCTGACCGGGGTGGAGAACAGCGGCGCGCTGGAGCCGCTGGTCGCGGCGCTGCCCGATCGCGAACGGAAGATCCTCGCACTGCGGTTCGTGCACAACCTCACGCAGACCCAGATCGCCGAGCGGATCGGCGTCTCGCAGATGCACGTTTCGCGGCTGCTCGCCAGGAGCCTCACCGAGCTTCGCCGCGGTCTGTCCGAAGAGGACATTCCGGACTAGATCTCCTTCAGCATCCCGCCGTCGATCACGAAGTCCGAGCCGCTGATGTTCGGCGCCTGCCGCGACGCGAGGAACACCACCAGTGCGGCCACTTCGGACGGTTCGGTCATGTCCCCTGTGGACAGTCCGGTCAGCTCGGGGATCCGGTCGACGAACTCCGCCAGCGTCAGGCCAGCCCGGCGCGCCAGTTCCTCGCCGTTGCTGCCCGGTTCGGTCCACACCGTGGTCCGGACCGGTCCGGGCGAGATGGTGTTCACGCGCACGCCCCGCGCGCCGAACTCCTCGGCGAGCGACTTGCCGAGGCTCGCCAGCGCCGCCTTGGCCGCCGAGTAGGCGACCAGGTGCGGCACCGCGAGCCGCGAGTTCACCGAGCCGATGTTCACCACGCTGCCGCGGCGTTCGATGAGGCCGGGCAGCGCGGCGCGGGTGGCGCGGACCGTGCTCATCAGCGTGAGGTCCAGCGTGTGCGCCCAGTCCTCGTCGGTGGCCGAGAGGAAGCCGTCCGCGAGCGCGGTACCGCCGACGTTGTTGACCAGCAGGTCGATCCCGCCGAGTTCGGCCTCCGCGTACTCCACGAGGCGCTCGTTGCCCTCGGCCGTGGTCAGGTCGACCGGGATCGCGAGCGGGGTCAGCGCCGTCAGCTCCTCCGGAACCGTGCGGGCGCCTGCGACGACGCGGTACCCGTCGGCGACGAGCGCCTCCACCACCGCGAGGCCGATCCCCTTGCTCGCGCCCGTGACGATCGCGTTCTTGGCGTGCATTTTTTCATCCCCAAACACTAGCTAACGAGTTTACCGGTGTCAGTGTATAGTAAAACCGTTAGGTGGTGTCGCCATGGCTTGGGAACAGGGCCGTCCAGCGGCCGCGGAGTTCCACCGGGTGCCCGCGCCGCTCGTCCCCGTCTTCGATTTCGTCAACACGCTGGACGCGCGCTCGTTCGGTGGCCGGAGCACGAGCGACGACCTGCCGGACTGGCTCGGCGAGCACACCGACGACGAAGCGGCGCTCGCCGTGCGCCTGCGGACCGCGCTGCGCGGGCTGACCGAAGCGAACCGCGACGGAACAGCCGCGAGACCCGCCGAGTTCGACGCGCTCGGCGCCGAACTCCCGCTCAAGGCCCGCGTCGACGGCCTCGCGCCGATCGACACCGGCCTGCGCGGACGGCTGGAAGAGCTGCTGGCCAGCGTCGTGATCGCGACGGCGGACGGCTCGTGGGCGCGCATGAAGACCTGCGGCGCGCCGGACTGCCAGTGGGTCTTCTACGACCACTCCAAGCCCCGCAACGCGCGCTGGTGCTCGACCGCGGGCTGCGGCAACCGGATGAAGACCAGGGCCTACCGCGCGCGCGGGTGACCCCGTTTCCGCTAAACTTTTCACAAAGTTGTGAAAAGTTCTCAGCGCGGGGGCCGTCGGATGGAAAAGGTGCACTTCACCGAGGAGAAGGCGACCATGCTCGCCACCTTGTACGGGCGCGCGGTGGACGCCAGGCTCGACCGGCCGATCCTCGGCGACCACGCCGCGGCCGAAGCCGTCGACAAGATCGACTACGACTGGCGCAGGTTCGGGATGAACACCGACGCGGCACTGTCGGTCGCCGCGCGCGCCGCCGCGCTCGACGCCTGGACCAGGGAGTTCCTCGACGCGAACCCGGCCGCGACCGTGCTCCACCTCGGCTGCGGGATGGACACGCGCGTCTATCGGATGGACCCGCCCCCGGCGGTCCGCTGGTTCGACGTCGACTACCCGGAGACCGTCGAGCTGCGGGAGCGGCTCTACCCCGCCCGCGACGGCTACCGGATGATCGGCAGCTCCGTCACCGATCTCGGCTGGCTCGGCGAAGTCCCCGCGGACTGGCCCGCGCTCGTCGTCGCCGAGGGCCTGACCATGTACCTCGACCCGGCGAAGGGCCGCGCGCTGCTGCGGGCGCTGGTCGAGCGCTTCCCGTCCGGCGAGATGGCCTTCGACGTGTTCAGCAGGGCCTCGATCGCGACCCAGAAGATCAACACGCCGGTCCGCCGCTCCGGCGCGACGCTGCGCTGGGGCCTGAGCGGGCCCGCCGAACTGGAGGGCCTCGGGCTGACCGTGGTCGACGCGGTGAGCGCGATCGACCTCGCCGGCCCGGAGACCATCGACCGGTTCTCCGCCGCCGCGCGCTGGTCGCTCAAGGTGCTGAGCCGGATCGCGTTCGTGCGCAACATGAGCCACCTGGTCCGCTGCCGGTTTTGAGGTGATCCACCCGCGGGTATCCAGCGGTTATGGCGAAGGACGAGCTGGGCCCGTACCGCTCGAAGCGCGATCCGAAGCGGACGCCCGAGCCTCAGGGCTCGACGCGGCTCGCCGGGTCGCGCTTCGTCGTGCAGCGCCACGACGCCTCCAGCCTGCACTTCGACTTCCGCCTGGAGATCGACGGCGTGCTGGTGTCCTGGTCCGTCCCCAAAGGACCGTCGCTCGATCCGGACGAGAAGCGGCTGGCGATCCGCACCGAGGACCATCCACTGGACTATGTGGACTTCGAGGGCGTGATCCCGGCAGGCGAGTACGGCGGCGGCACGGTGATCGTGTGGGACACCGGCACGTTCAGCCATCTCGGCGACGGCTCACCCTGTGACGCGTTGCGCGACGGGCATCTTCGCGTCAAGCTCGACGGGACGAAGGTGAGCGGGGCTTTCTCCCTGGTCAAGACCCGCTACTCCGGCAGGCAGGAGCAGTGGTTGCTGATCAAGAAGGACGACGGGGGCGCCGACCGGCGGCGCAAGCCCGCGAAGACCCGGCCCGAGTCCGTGCTCTCCGGTGACACCAACGAGGACCTCGGGTGACCGGGCCCGGCTGGCGCGAACCGACGCTCGCGACGCTGACCCACGAGCCGTTCTCCGGTGAGAACTGGCTCTACGAGCGCAAGCTCGACGGCGTCCGCGCGATCTGCTCGCGTGACGGTGACGAGCCGAAACTGTGGTCGCGCAACCAGAAGGCGATGAACGGCGCCTACCCCGAAATCGTCGAGGCGCTGGCGAAGCACGGCGGTGACCGGTTCGTCGCGGACGGTGAGATCGTGGCGTTCGCCGGGAACCAGACGAGTTTCGGCGCGCTGCAGCCGCGCATCCACCTGACCGATCCCGAGCGCGCCCGCAAGACCGGCATCGAGGTCTTCTACTACCTGTTCGACCTCCTGTACTTCGACGGGCACGACGCGACGAGCCTGCCGTTGTGGCAGCGGAAGAAACTGCTCGAAGACGCTTTCGACTTCGAAGACCCGCTGCGGTTGTCCCGGCACCGCGACGGCGACGGGGAGAAGTTCTTCCGGGAAGCCTGCGCGAACGGCTGGGAAGGGCTGATCGCCAAACGCGCCGACGCCCCGTACCAGCACGGGCGGTCGCGGGACTGGCTGAAGTTCAAGTGCGTCAAGGACCAGGAGTTCGTGATCGGCGGGTTCACCGATCCGCAGGGCGCGCGGCACGGGTTCGGCGCGCTGCTGCTCGGCTACCACGACGAGAGCGGCCTGCGCTTCGCCGGGAAGGTCGGCACCGGGTACACCGAGGAAATCCTGCGGGACCTCACCGCGAAGCTGAAGAAGCTCGAACGGAAGTCCTCGCCGTTCGCCGAACCCGTGCACGAGAAGGGAATCCACTGGGTGCGGCCGGAGCTGGTCGCGCAGATCGGCTTCTCGGAGTGGACCGGCGACGGCAAGCTGCGCCACGCGCGGTTCGTCGGGCTCCGGAACGACAAGGCGGCCGAAGACGTGGTCCGGGAGGCTCGATGAAGGCCGAAGACGTCGAAGTTTCGCACACCGGCAAGGTTTTCTACCCCGAAGACGGACTGTCCAAAGGGGACGTCATCGCGCACTACCGGACGGTGGCCGCCGCCATGGTGCCGCACCTGCGGGGGCGGCCGTTGACGCTGCGCCGCTACCCGGACGGGATCGACGGTGCGGGCTGGTTCCAGAAGGAGGCGCCGGAGCACTTCCCGGACTGGGTCCGCGTCGAGGAAATGCCGCAGCGCGACGGCGGATCCGTGCACCACGTGGTGTGCGAGGACGAGGCGGCGCTGGTGTACCTGGCGAACCAGGCCACCATCGAGTTCCACATCTGGACCTCCACTGTGGACAGTCCGGAGCGGCCGGACCTGATGGTGCTCGACCTCGACCCGCCCGGCGGCACGGGTACCGCGAAACTGCGCGAGATCGCCCGCGGCGCCCGCGACCAGTTCGCGGAGATCGGGCTCGAGGTGTACCTGCAGGCGACCGGTGGGCGCGGTTTCCACCTCGTCGTCCCGCTCGACGCGACCGCGGACCACGACCTGGTGCGCACGCTCGCCCGCGAAGCCGCGGACAAGCTGGCCGAGCGCGACCCCGAGCACCTGACCACCGCGCAGCGCAAGGACAAGCGCGGCGACCGCGTCTTCCTCGACACCAACCGCAACGGCTACGCGCAGACCTTCGTCGCGCCCTACTCGCTGCGCGCGCGGCCGGGCGCCGCCGCCGCGACTCCGCTCGACTGGGCCGAACTGGGCAAGGCGGAACCGGGCGGCTGGCCGCCCGCGAAGCTGGGGAAGCGGCTCGCGCGCAAGGAAGACCCGTGGCGCGACCTGCACAAGGGCGGCGCGTCCGCGGAGAAGGCGTTGCGGAAGCTGAGGAGGGGCTGATGGCGAGGCCGATCTGGAGCGGGTCGATCAACTTCGGCCTCGTCACCGTGCCGGTGGCGTTGTACAGCGCGACCGAGGACCATTCGGTCCACTTTCGGCAGTTCGAACGCGGCACCGCCGACCGCATCCGGTACCGCAGGGTCAACGAGCGCACCGGGAAAGAGGTCGACTACGACAAGATCGTCAAGGGCTACGAGCTGGACGACGGCGAGTACGTGCTCGTCGA
The DNA here is from genome assembly GCF_039529815.1 of Amycolatopsis minnesotensis. Classification (NCBI taxonomy): domain Bacteria; kingdom Bacillati; phylum Actinomycetota; class Actinomycetes; order Pseudonocardiales; family Pseudonocardiaceae; genus Amycolatopsis; species Amycolatopsis minnesotensis. The sequence continues at coordinate 141,964 of NZ_BAAANN010000007.1, forward strand.
GCCGGAGGAACTGGACGAGATAGCGCCGGGCCGCTCGCGCACGATCGATATCGAGTCCTTTGTGGATCTCGAAGAGGTGGACCCGATCTACTTCCAGCGGACCTACTGGCTCGCCCCGGCGAAGGAGGAGTTCCACCGCGCGTACGTGCTCCTGCTGCAGGCGATGGCGAAGACGAACCGGGCCGGGATCGCGCGCTTCGTGATGCGCGGCCGGGAGTACCTCGCCGCGGTCCGCGCCGGTGACGGCGTGCTGACGCTGAACACCATGCACTTCGCCGCGGACATCCGCGACCCCGCGAAGGAGCTGAAGGAGCTGCCGGAGCAGAAGGCGCGCGGCAAGGAGCTCGACATGGCGGTCAGCCTCGTCGACTCGATGACCGGGCCGTGGCGGCCCGAGGAGTACGAGGACACCTACACCGAACGCGTCAAGAAGCTCATCGACGACAAGAAGGCGGGCCGCACGGTCACGCCGGAGTCCGGACCGGCCGAGCCGACGAAGGTCGTCGACCTGTTCGAGGCGCTTTCCCGCAGCGTGGAAGGCCGGAAGGGCGGCAAGCGCGCGAAGAAGAAGGCTGCCGTGTCCGACCTGAGCAAGGCGGACCTGGAGAAGCTCGCGCGCGAGCAGGACGTCAAGGGCCGGTCCAAGATGACGCGCGCCGAACTGGAGAAGGCGGTCAAGGCATCCTGACCCTGGCGGGGACCTCCGTGGCGGCGCTGATGCCGCGACATCGCCGAACTGGGCAAGATCGGCCGTTAGATCCCTGGGCCGCGTACCCATAGCATCGACGTGTGGGCAAGGGACTTCGGCTCGGGAGCCGGTTCAGGCTGGTGCTGCGCACCGGCATCGGGTTCGCCGTGCTCGGGTTCGGGTCCAGTGTGGTCGGTGCCGGGGTGGTGGCGCTGCTCCTGCTGCTCCAGGGCACGCCGGGCGATATCGGCGACCGGTCGTGGGTGATGACCGTGTCGGCCGCCGGGTACGTGGCGGTGTCGCTGCTCGCCGGGACGGCGTGGACGGCCTGGCTGCAGCGCCGCACCGCGGTGTGGTTCATCCTCGGCAGGCCGCCCGCCCCGGACGAGGCGCGCCGCGCGCTGCGGATCCCCGGCGACATGGCGCGGGTGAGCGGCACGCTGTGGCTCGTCGGCACGGTGCTGCTGGCCACGCTCGCGGGCGTGCTCGGCTCGGCCGCGGACGCGGTGGCCGTCGCGCTGACGATCGGCCTCGGCGGGCTCACCACCGCCGGGATCACCTACCTCGCGGCGGAATGGGTGGCGCGGCCGGTGATGATGCTGGCGCTCGCCGTCGACCAGCCCAAGCAGAAGCTGCCGACGACCGTGCTGACCAGGCTCGTGCTGACCTGGTCGCTCGCCAGCGGCGTCCCGCTGCTCGGCGTGTTCCTGGTGGCGACTCCGCCGAACCTGAGCCACGCCGACCCGGCGGCCAGCCTGATCCTGCTGTCGGTGGCCGGGCTGGTGCTGGGCGCGTTCACCACCGCGCTGCTCGCGAAGGCCGTCGCGGCGCCGCTGCACCGGCTGCGGGTCGCGCTCGACGACATCGCGCGCGGGCGCACCGAGGTGCGCGTCGACGTCGACGATTCGAGCGAGATCGGCATGCTGCAGACCTCGGTGAACGATCTCACCGCGGGGCTGCGCGAGCAGGACCGGATGCGGGACCTGTTCGGCAGGCACGTCGGCACCGAGGTGGCCAGGCACGCGCTCGAATTCGGCGCCTCGCTCTCCGGTGACGTGCGCGAGGTGACGGCCCTGTTCGTCGACGTCGTCGATTCGACCGCGCTGGCCGCCCGCACCCCGCCGCAGGAGCTGGTCGACAAGCTGAACCGGTTCTTCACCAGCGTCGTCGACGCCGTGAACGCGCACGGCGGACTGGTGAACAAGTTCCAGGGCGACGCCGCGCTGTGCGTGTTCGGCGCGCCGACGAAGCTCGCGGACCCGGCCACCTCGGCGCTGAGCGCGGCGCGCGCGATCAGGGACGCGGTGCGCGCCGACGGCGAACTGGACCTCGGCATCGGGGTCGCGTCGGGACCGGTGTTCGCGGGTCAGCTCGGCACGAGCAGCCGGTTCGAGTACACCGTGATCGGCGATCCGATCAACGAGGCCGCGCGGCTCACCGAGTACGCGAAGCACACCTCCGGCCGCATCCTCGCCTCGGAGGTCACCCTGACGGCCGCCGCCGCCGGCGAACGCGCGCGCTGGGCCGAGGACGAAACCGTTCAGCTCCGCGGCCGCGAGACCCCCACCACGACCTGGGCCGTCCGTGCCGTCAGCCCGGAGTGACCTCCGGCCACCGCAGCACCGTCGAACCCCAGGTCAGGCCCGCGCCGAAGGCGCTGACCACCACCCGGTGCCCCGGCACGAGGTGGCCTTCCTTGACGCCGTCGAGCAGCGCGAGCGGCACCGACGCGGCGACCGTGTTCCCCACCGTGCCGATGTTCGCGACCACGGCCTCCGCGGGCAGCCCGAGCTTCTTCGCCACCGCGTCGAGGATGCGGATGTTGGCCTGGTGCCCGACGAACCGGTCGACCTCGGCCACGTCCCAGCCCGCGCGGTCCAGCACCGCGCGGGACGACTCGGCCATCCGCGCGCACGCCTGCCGGAACACCTTCTGGCCCTGCATGACGAGGAAGTTGTCCTGCTCCTCGGCCGCGAACCGCTGCCGGACCCCGCCCGCCGGCACGTACAGCAGATCCGTGCCCTCGCCCTCGCTGTGCAGGTCGAACGGGCCGAGCGCGCCGTCCTCGGCCGGGGCGCCCGCGCGCAGCACGATCGCGCCGGCGCCGTCGCCGAAGATCGGCGCGGTGCCCCGGTCGCCCGGGTCGACCACGGCGCTGAACTTGTCGGCGCCGACGACGAGCACGGAGCCGGAGATCCCGGCCGAGATCATGCCCGCGGCGGTCGCGAGCGCGTAGACGAAGCCGCTGCACACCGCGTTCACGTCGAAGGCGGCGATACCGGAGAGCCCGAGCGCGGCGGCCACCTGCGGCGCGCTCGCGGGGCACACGTAGTCGGGGGTGGAGGTGGCGAGCACGAGCGCGTCGACCCGGTCGAGGCCGGCGCTGTTCAGCGCGGCGCGGCCCGCCTCCACCGCCATGTCCACAGTGGACATATCATCGGCGATCCTGCGCTCGGCGATTCCGGTCCTGGTGCGGATCCATTCGTCGGAGGTGTCCATCCGGCCGGACAGTTCCGCGTTGTCCAGCACCCGTGACGGCAGATAACCGCCGAGCCCGCACAGCACTGCCGCGCGGCGCCCCGCAAACCCGGGCGCATCCTGCGTGCGCACTGCGAACCCTCCTCGTTGGACCCCGTGAAACCCCATTCCGCACACTTCTAAGCCCTACCAACCGGTAGACCGGTCAGTTGTGTTCCAGGTCACATTTCACTCACTCGGACGGGCTCGCGTTAGCCCAGATAGGCGAGTACGGCGAGGACTCGCCTGTGCCCGCTATCACTCGGGGGCAGGTCGAGCTTCGCGAATATGTTGCCGATGTGCTTGTGCACCGCGCGTTCGGTCACCGTCAACTTCCCGGCAATCTCGCCATTCGCGAAGCCCTGCGCCATCAAATCGAGCACTTCCCGTTCCCGCGCGGTGAGCGCGACGAGCGGATCGTGCTTGCGGGTGAGCAATTGTGAAATGACTTCAGGGTCGAGCGCGGTCCCGCCGCGGGCGACCCGGTCCAGCGCCTCCAGGAACTCTTCGACGCGGGCCACCCTGTCCTTCAGCAAATAGCCGACGCCGGGGTGCCCGTCGGAAAGGAGTTCTCCGGCGTAGGTCTCCTCGACGTATTGCGAAAGCACGAGAACCGGGGTCCCCGGGCGGGCGCGCCGCGCCCGCATCGCGGCGTGGATTCCTTCGTCGCGGAAGGACGGCGGCAGCCGGACATCCACAATGGACACATCGGGTTCGTGCGCGACCACCGCATCGACGAACGCGGCCGCGGTGTCCACGTGCTCGACCACCTCGTGGCCGGCGGTGGCGAGCAGGAGCTTGATGCCCTCGGCGAGCAGGACGTTGTCCTCGACGATCACGATCCGCACGGGCACTCCCACACGATCTTGGTGGGCCCGCCGGCCGGGCTGGTCACCCACAGGGTGCCGTCCAGCGCGGCGAGCCTGCGCCGCATGCCCGCGATACCGGTGCCCTTGGTCTCGTCGATGCCGCCCGCGCCGTCGTCGACGATCTGGCCGAGCAGGACGTCCACGTCGCGGGTCAGCGTCACCTCCACCTTGGACGCGTCCGCGTGCTTGGCCACGTTGGTCAGCGCCTCGGTGATCACGAAGTACGCGGCGGCCTCCACCGGCGCGGCGAGCGTGCCCAGTTCGCCGACGGTCACCTCGGTCGGCACGGTGCTCTGCGCGGCGATCGCGGACAGCGCGCCGTCGAGGCCGCGGTCGGCGAGGATCGGCGGGTACATCGTGCGCAGCACCGTGCGCAGCTCGGTCATCGCGTCCTCGGCACCGGCGCGCGCGTCGGCAAGCAGCTTCGCGACCGCCTGCGGATCCTTTTCGAGCTGGCGCTCGGCGAGCCCGAGCCGCATCGCGATGGAGACCAGCCGCGCCTGCGTCCCGTCGTGCAGGTCGCGTTCGATCCGGCGCAGCTCGGCGCCGTGCGCGTCGACGGCTCCGGCGCGGCTTTCCCGCAGCGTCTCCACGCGCTGCGCCAGCTCGTCCTTTTCGGACGGTGCGAGCAGCTTCGCGTTCAGCACCACGCTCCCGCGAGTCAGCAGGGGCAGCAGCCACAGCGAAAGGACCACGGTGATCACGAACATCGGGATGCCCGCGTAGGCGGCGCCGGCCCAGCTTTCGATCGGGATGTCGGCGATCACCTTGATCGGCGCGTCCGCGGGGAACAGCCACCAGAACCCGATCGAGAAGAGCGCGACGAGCGGAAGAAGCGCCAGCGTCAGGCCGAAGATGCCCGCCACCGTGTTGCACAGCATCGCCACCGGGACCCAGCGCAGGTCCCGCCAGGTGCCGCGCTCGCCGAGCAGCTCGCGCAGGGAGCGCCCGCGCGGCCCGTGCCCGGGAATGGTGCCGCCCAGCCGCCTTGCGGCGAGCGCGCGGGTGAAATCGGTGACCTTGCCGAGGAGGCGCAACTCGACCGGCAGCGCGAACACCCCGATCCAGACCACGCACAGCACGGCCGTGCCCAGCAGCACCGGCAGCGCGACCATCGCCACGAGCCCGGTGACCAAGGTCATGAGGGAGAAGGGCACCGCGGACACCACTGCGCGCACCCTGCCCGTGGCCCGCACGGGCCGTCTGTCTGCCATGCGCCGATTCTCCAGTACGCCCCCGCCGGGCGCGGTGGTGCTGGCTACACCATCGGCTCCGAGCGCCTGCCCGCCCCGTCCGGCGTATCCGGATAGCCTGGCCGACGTGCCGACGCCACCTCTCGACGCGGTGGATCTCAAGATCCTCGACCGCCTGCAGACCGACGCCCGCACGATCGCCGAGTCCATCGGCGCCGAAGTGGGGCTGTCCGCGGCCGCGGTGCAGCGGCGGATCAAACGGCTGCGCCAGTGCGGGGTCATCGCGCGGGACGTCTCGGTGCTCGACCAGCGGGTGCTCGGCGTGCCGATGACCTTCGTGGTCTCGGTCGAGATGGAACGCGAACGCATCGACGTCATCCACGCCTTCCGCGAACAGGCACTCGCCGACGACGCGGTGCAGCAGTGCTACTACGTCACCGGGCAGGCGGACTTCATCCTCGTGGTGGTCTGCCGCGACATGGCGTGCTTCGAGGCGTTCACGCACCGCATGTTCTTCGACAACCCGGATGTCCGGCACTTCACCACGAGCGTCGCCATGGATCGGGTGAAGGTCGGGCTCACCGTCCCGCTCGACTGAACGGACCACCGGCGCGGCCCCCTGGTAACCGCGGAACTGCGGTCGGTAGCGAAAACCGGGCTGTGCTCCAGGCCACTGTGGATTTCCCACGAGAAGTCGTCAGACAGTGGCCGAAGTGTTACACCTCACCCCGCCTGCCACCGGATAGCGTGAATGACACGGAACTGGCATCACGAGCGGGGCCACCGGCGCTCTCCCCGCTGTCCGACTGGTTCGCACGACGCGAACCTTCGCCAACCGCGAGGAGTGGCACCGTGCAGACCGACGCAGTGCACCAGACCCAGTTCGTGTCGATGAACGGCAGCACCGCACCTGTCCTTTCGCGACTGTCCTTTCTGGCCAGTGAGCCGTTCGCGGTCACGATCGCCTTCCGCAGCGAGCGCGGCCGCTGGATCGAGTGGGTGTTCGCCCGCGACCTGCTGGTCACCGGCCTCACCGAGCCCTCCGGTATCGGCGACGTCCGCGTCCGGCCCGATCTCGCCCTCGACGAGGACCTGATCGCGCTCGAGATCGAATCCCCCGACGGCTACGCGCTCGTCGAGATGGAACTCGCCGATCTCGAATCCTTCGTCGCCAACACCCTCGAACTGGTGCCCGCCGGTGCCGAGAGCGAGCACTTCGACGTGGAAGCCCTGATCGAAGAGATCACCAACGTTTGATGTCGCGTGTCGAAATTCGCGCTGCCGGGGGCGCGGCACTCGAGGTGAGTGGCTGTTGAGTCGCGGGCGCCCCCGCCATCGCAAATTCGGAGGGCCTGGCGGCCCTGCACGCGACTTGGACGCTCCCCGCCGCGGGGCACGTCGGCTCGCCGGTGCCTGGCCGGGTTGGGAGTGTCCGGGCCTCCGGCCCGGACCTCGCGGCACTCGGGGTAGGCGGGCGAGCGGTGCGGGCCTCGAAGGGCGCTTCTGTGGAGATCGGGTGTTGGGGGTGCGGGTGCTCCCGCCTGCCCTGAAGGACGCCTTCAGGGACCTCAACGCCGCGAATGCGACCCTCACGAACCTTGTCCGCTTCCGCGTATCTGCTTCGCTCCCGCGCTCATGCCCTGAAGGGGCCTTGGGGGAATCTGATGCCGCGAAGGCGACCTTCAGGGCGCCAGCATCGCCATGCCACGCCTCGCGAGAGCCAGGAACGCGGCGTGCACGCCCCGAAAGGGGCCCTTCGGGGAATCTGACGCCGCGAAGGCGCCCTTCAGGGCATCAGCTTCGGCCATCCACTTCACCGGAATCGACATGCGCCTTCCCTGAAAGATACTGCTACGGAGGCCCAGGTGGGGTCCGCTACGCATGCCCTGAAGGTCGCCTTCGGGGAGACTGATGCCGCAAAGGCGCCCTTCAGGACGCCAGCATCGCCATGCCACGCCTCGCGAAGGCCAGGAACGCGGCGTGCACGCCCCGAAAGGGGCCCTTCGGGGAATCTAATGCCGCGAAGGCGACCTTCGAGGCATCAGCTTCGGCCATCCACTTCACCGGAATCGACATGCGCCTTCCCTGAAAGATACTGCTACGGAGGCCCAGGTGGGGTCCGCTACGCATGCCCTGAAGGTCGCCTTCGGGGAGACTGATGCCGCAAAGGCGACCTTCAGGACGCCAGCATCGCCATGCCACGCCTCGCGAGGGCCAGGAACGCGGCGTGCACGCCCCGAAGGGGCCCTTCGGGGAATCTAATGCCGCGAAGGCGACCTTCGGGGCATCAGCTTCGGTCATCCACTTCGCCGGAATCGGCGTGCGCCTTCCCTGAAAGATGCTGCTACGGAGGCCCAGGTGGGGTCCGCTACGCATGCCCTGAAGGTCGCCTTCGGGGAGACTGATGCCGCAAAGGCGCCCTTCGGGGCATCAGCGGCGGCATACTCCGCACCGCGGGGGGCGAGAACGCGGCGTCAGATTCCCTGAAGGACGCCTTCAGGGACGACGCAACTCGCAGGACCTCACCAGCGCGGTTCGGATGGCGCAGTATCCTCCGGGCCGGGCGGGGCACCGGTTCAACATCACCCGATCGGGCCGAGCCTAAAGTAGGAACTTCCGGGAACCACTCAACGTAGTCATTCGTACACCACTTTCGAGTGATATGCCGTCCTTCGGGACCCGGTCCTGGCACTCCCTACTAACCGTGATGAAACTCTGCCTTTCCGTAGGCGAAACGGTGACGGTCGGTTTTCGTACGGTCGAGCGGCGCTTGCGGACCGCCCGTTCTGCCTGGTTTACGAACCGATCACGGACTGCCTAGGCTCGGCCAATCCTGGCAGGCGGCACCCAGTCGCCCGCCCATCGAGGGAGCGAGCGCCATGGTGCGGATGGCAGGCCGGCCCCTTTCCGAAACGGTTCCGTCGTCATTGGTGTCGGTGCGAACGCCGACGCCGGTGCTCGCCGGCCGCGACGAGGAAATCGCCACCCTCGCGCGGATCAGCGGCGAGCGCCCCGCCGTGCTGCTCATCGAAGGCGAGGCCGGGATCGGGAAGACCAGGCTGGTCGCGGCTTTGCTGCGAAGACACGAGTTCGACGGCGTGCGCGTGCTCACCGGCTCGTGCCCGCCGTTGCGCGAACCCTTTCCCTACGGCCCCATCCTGGACGCGCTGCGCACCGTCACCGGACAGCCCGTCGGCGCGCTCAGCCCGGTGACCGGCGTACTCCGCCCGCTGCTCCCCGAGATCTCCGATCTGCTGCCGCCCGCGCCGGAGCCGATGGCCGAACCGGCCGCCCAGCGGCACCGCCAGTTCCGCGCCGTCCGCGAACTGCTCGAAGCGTGCGGTCCCACCGTGCTCGTGCTCGAAGACCTGCAGTGGGCCGACGAAAACACCAAGGACCTGCTCGCCTTCCTCGTCGCCAAGCCGCCGCGGCGCCTCACGCTCCTGCTCACCTACCGCGCGGGCCAGACCGGTGCCGCGCTCGGCGTTCCGTTGCGCGCGGCCGATTCCGTGCCCGTCGCGACCCTGCACCTCGGACCGCTCGACACCGAGGCGGTCGGCACCGTCGCCACCGACGTGCTCGGGCTCTCCCGGATCGACGACGAGTTCGTGCGCGTGCTGCACCAGCACACCGCGGGCATCCCGCAGGTGGTCACCGAAACCCTGCGCGCCGTCCGCGATCTCGGTTTTTCCGGCGCGGCACCGTCTCCGCAGGTCCTCGACCGGATCGCGGTCCCCGTGCTGCTGCGCGAATCGGCCGTCGAACGGCTCGGCGTGCTGTCCGAGCCCGCCGCGCGCCTGGTCAGGGCGGCCGCGGTGCTCGGCACCCCCGGCGAGTCGAGCCTGTTCGGCATGATCGCGGGCCTGCGCGGCGCGCGGTTGTCCTCGGCGCTTTCGGAAGCGGTCAACGGCGGGCTGCTCGGCGAGGCCGACCGCGGCCGGTACGCCTTCCGGCACACCCTCGCCCGCCGCGCGGTGTACGAGGCGACCAGCGCACCCGAGCGGCAACCCTTGCACGCCAACGCTTTGCGCGCGCTCGCGAACGTGGTGCCGCCGCCGTACGCCGACCTGGCGAGGCACGCGCGCGCCGGTGGCCTGCCGGACCAGTGGCAGCGCTACGGGGAGGCCGCGGCCGACCGCGCCATCGAACTCGGCGAGACCGCGCTCGCCATCGACACCCTCCAGGCCCTGCTCGAACAGGGCAAGCTCGCCGAGTCCGATGTGGAGCGACTGGCGACGAAGCTGAGCAAGATCGCGCTGCGCGGGCTGCGCTCCGACGTGTCCGCGACCCTGGAACGCGTGCTGGCCGAGCGGACGCTGTCCCAGACCATGCGGGGCACGATCCGGCTCAACCTCGGGCTGCTGCTCGTGCGCCGCGCCGGTGAGCTCGGCCGCGCGCGGCTCGAAGTCGAGAAGGCGATCGACGAGCTGTCCGACCGCCCGGAGCTCGCCGCGCGCGGGATCAACCTGCTCGCCATGCCGATCGACGGGCTGATGCCGCTGAGCTGGCACGAACAGTGGGGCGAACGCGCCCGCGAGGTGTACGAGCGGCTCGACGACCCCGAACTGCGGCTCGCGCTGACCGGCGACCGGATCGCCTGCCGCGCGCACATCGGCGACGGCAGCGCGTGGACCGAGTTCGAACGGCTCCCCGAAGCGGGGCGCACGGTCGCCGAACGCGTGCAGCTCGCGCGGCTGTGGTGCAACCTCGCCGACGCGCAGTCCTGGATCGGGCACCACGGGCGTGCCGACCGGCTCCTGCGCGACGGCATGGTGCAGGCCAACTCCACCGGCGCGCTGTTCACCATCGAGCTGGCGAGGGGCACGCGGCTGCGGCTGGACTGGCTCACCGGGAACTGGACGGGCCTCGCCGAAACCGGGGAGACGCTCCGCCGCCGCTACCCCGATCTCGGCCCGGTCACCGCCGAAGCGGCGCTCGTGCTCGGCGGGCTGGCGGCCGTGCGCGGCGAATTCTCCGAGGCTGAGCGGTATCTCGCCGAGACGAGCGTGCACGCGCCCGAACACGGTGTCGTCCCGGTGGTGCTGGCCGCGGCGGGCATGCTGGCGCGTGTCCGGCTCGGCGCCGGTGACATCGCCGCCGCCTGCGCGATCGTGGACAGCGGCATGACCTCGGTGCGCTGCAAGGGCGTGTGGGTGTGGGCCGCCGAACTGATCCCGGTGGCGGCCGAGGCGTACGCGGCGGCGGGCCGGTGGGACGCCGCGGAAACCCTCGTCGACGAGTTCACCCGCGGCATCGACGGCAGGGACGCGCCGGTCGCGGCCGCCGCGCTCGCCGCGGCGAAGGCGGTTTTGCTGGTGGCACGGGGAAAGCACGCCGACGCGGGCGCGGACTTCGCCGAAGTGGCGAAGGCCTACGCGAACCTCCCGATGCCCTACGCCGCGGCGTGGGCGAAGGAACGGGCCGCGTTGAGCAGGCTGGCCTGCGGTGACAGCGCGGCGACCGCCGAACTGGGCGAGGTCGCCGAGGTCTACGCCCGCCTCGGTGCGACGAGGGACGCGGGCCGCTGCCGCCACGCGCTCCGCGAACACGGCGCGTGGACCCCTTCGCCTCGCGGCAGGCGCGGCTACGGGACGCAACTTTCGCCTCGGGAAAGGGAAGTCGCGCGCATGCTGGCGGCGGGGCGCACGAACAAGGAGATCGCCGAAGGGCTGTTCCTGTCGCCGCGCACGGTCGAACAGCACGTGGCGAAGGTGCTGCGGAAACTCGGCGCGCGCTCGCGCACCGAAGTCGTCTGGCTCGAAGCCGACAGCCCCACCTGCTCCCCCGAAGCCGTCTGACGCGTTCCTCCCCGGCGCGCACTGTCCTGGCTCGAAAATAGGCAGATTCGCCGGGCACAGCAAGATCGCCCCTCCACCGCAGGCGCGCGCCATATTTTCACCCCTGGCAGGACCGTCCCCGCCAGGGGACACAGATGACTGAAGGCGACCGTCGGGGACGTGAGCACCACGTTCTCCCCCTCGCGGGCGCGCGGCGGGGCGCTGCTCATGCCCCGAAGGTGCCCTTCGGGGGTGCTCAGGTCCCCGAGGGTCCCCTTCGGGGCATCACGCGATCCCCTCCGGACAGCACGAGTTCCTACGAGGGCGGAATTCGCGGCGCTCACGTCCCCGAAGGCGACCTTCAGGGCATGCACGGTGCCCCTCATGAGGAGGCATCCGGTGCCCTGATGATGCTCTTGCAGAGGTCAAGGGTGCTCCCGCATGCCCTGAAGGTGCCCTTGACGGACTCAGATGCCGCAAAGGCCACCTTCGGGGCATACTCGATTGAAGCCGCCACCTCGCGAAGGCGGGATTCGCGGCGTCAGACTCCCCGAAAGACGCCTTCAGGGGCGTGAACGCCGTGGATGCGACCCCGGGTTCAACCCCACCTCGTGAGCCTTCGCCGCTCCCGCACGCCTCCCCCACTCCCGCGCTCATGCCCCGAAGGCGCCCTTGAGGGAATCTGACGCCGCGAAGGCCACCTTCAGGGCACCAGCCCCAGGCATGCTCCGCACACCGCGAAGGCCGAGTCCGCGGCGTCAGACTCCCCGAAAGGCGCCTTCGGGGACGATCCGCTGCCTACCGCCGACGAAGCGCCCCGCGGAGAAGCGGCGAGCATGCGGAAGCGCGGCAGACCCGATTACCGTGGGCCGATGACCGCCGAGAGTGTGCCCGCCTGGCAGCGGAGGACCGAGGGGGAGAGCCGCTGGCAGGCGATGGCCGTGGTCACCGGCACGCTCGCGTCGCAGCTCGCCCTGCCCGGCGCGCTCGTGCTGAGCCCGCGCTGGCTGCTGCCCGCACTGTCCACTTTGCTCATTGTCGCGCTGCTGCTGGTCAACCCCGGCAAGGTGGACCGGCGGAGCAGGCGCGAACGCCTGATTTCGCTGGTGCTCGTCGCGCTGGTCAGCGCGGCGAACGCGCTGTCCGCGATCGAGCTGGTGATCGGCATCGTGGACGGGTCCATCACCGGCAGCGCCGGTCGCGTGCTGCTGTCCGGCGTGATCGTCTACTGGACGAACATCGTGGTGTTTTCCCTGTGGTACTGGGAGTTCGACCGCGGCGGCCCGGCGGCGCGCGCACTCGGCGAGGCCGACTACCCGGACTTCATGTTCCCGCAGATGAGCGACCCGAAGCTGGCCCCGCCCGACTGGGAACCCGGGTACCTCGACTACCTCTACGTCTCGTTCACCAACGCCGCCGCGTTCAGCCCGACCGACGTGATGCCGTTGCGCCGCTGGGCGAAGCTCACCATGCTCGCCCAGGCCGGGCTTTCCCTGATCCTCGCGCTGATGGTCGTCGCGTGGGCGGTCGGTGGCCTGCGCGGGTGAGCGCGGGCCACCGGCGCCCTCACGGCTTGGTGGCCGCCGCGTCGGCGAACTTCGTGGTGTAGGTCCTGTCCAGCGCGATCTTGTCCTTGCGCGGAGCCACGTTCTTCGAGAAGCTCGCCAGCACCCGCAACGCGTTCCGCGCGGCGGCCGGGTCCATCTTGCCGTCGGCGTTGAACATCCCGATGCTGTCCTTGATGGACTTCACGTACAGCCGCGGGTTGCCGCCCGCGAACGACTGCGGCATCTTCGCCGCGATCTCCTCGGGGCTGTGCGCGGAAATCCAGCGCAACGATCCGACGAACGCGTTCGCCAGCTTCTGCACCACCTCCGGGTACCGGTGCACGATCTCGCAGCTCATGTACAGCGAGGTCGACGGGTAGAGCCCGCCCAGCGCGGCGCGCGTGCCCTGCTCGGTGCGCAGGTCGTAGAGCACCTTGCCCTGGCCGGTGGTGGTGAGCTGGGCGATCGTCGGGTCGGTGGTCATGCCCGCGTCGATCTCGCCGCGGGTGAGCGGCGCGATGAACGTCTGCCCGGCACCGACCTTCACCGGCGTGTAGTCGCTTGAGGACACTCCGTCCTTCGCGGCGAGCGCCTTGGTGAGGAAGTCCGTCGACGAGCCGAGCGAGGTGACGCCGAGCTTGCGGCCGCGGAAGTCGGCCGCGGACCGGATCTCGCCCGCCTTCTTCGCCGAAATGACCTCCGCCTCGCCGGGGATGTTCGCCATCTGCACCACGCTCGTGATGCACTGCTCCTTGGCCTGCAGGTCGATGGTGTGGTCGTAGAACCCGACCACGCCCTGCACCTCGCCGGAGATCAGCCCGGTCTCGGCGGTCGCACCGGACTGCTCGCCGAGCAGTTCGACGTCGAGCCCTTCCTTCTTGAACCCGCCGAGCTGCTGGGTCAGCATCGCGGGCAGGTAGATGACCTTTTCCAGGCCGCCCACCACGATCTTGAGGTGCGGGGTGCCCTCGCCGAGGTCCAGCGTCCGCGAATCACGGCATGCCATCGTGCCCGCCGCCACCAGCACGAGCGCCAGCAGCAGCCCGATCTTCCTGCGCATCGTCGTCATCACCTCAGATCGGGGAAGCGGCGTTGTCACCGGCATTGGGCCGCCAGCGGAGCAGCTTGCGCTCCAGCCAGCCGATCCCCCACTCGGCGATCAGCGCGACCACGGTCATGATGATCATGCCCGCGTAGATGCCAGCCGAGTCGAAGGTGCCCTGCGCGTTCGAGATCAGGAACCCGACACCGGCGCGGGCGCCCGCGTACTCGCTCACCACCGCGCCGATCAACGCGAACCCGAACGCGGTGTGCAAGGAGGACAGGATCCACGAGGTCGCGCTCGGCAGCACGATCGAGCCCATCACCTGCAACCGGCTCGCGCCGAGGATCCGCGCGTTGTCGATGAGGTTGCGGTCCACTTCGCGGGCACCGGTGAAGGCGTTGAAGAACACCGCGAAGAACACCAGCACGATCACGGTGGCCACTTTGGACGTCAGCCCGAGGCCGAACCAGATCACGAACAGCGCGGCGAGCACGATCCTCGGCACCGCGTTGACCGCTTTGATGAACGGCGCCAGCACATCGGCGAGGTAGGCGCTGCGGCCGAGCACCACGCCGAGCACCACCCCCGCGAGGGAGCCGATGGCGAACCCGATCACGGCCTCTTCGACGGTCACCCAGAGCTGGTACCAGATCGATCCGAAATCGGTGCCGATGCTGAACCATTCGACGAGCCGTTCCCAGATCTTCGACGGCTTCGAGTAGAAGAACGGGTCGATCCACAGCGTCGCGGTCAGCTCCCAGCTACCCAGCCAGGCGGCCAGGATGCCCAGCCGCAGCAACCAGATGTTGCGCTTGCGGCGCCGCGTCTTCGTGCGCTGCCTGGCGAGAATGTCCTCTTCGGACTCGTAGACCCGCGAGGCCGGTTCTTCCTTCGTCAGCACGGCATCACGCGGCATTGCCCGCACCCCTCTCACGCGCCTTGTCGACCTCGGTCCGCAGCGATTCCCAGACCTGGCGGTACAACCCCATGAACTCCTCGGTCAGCCGCAGCTCCTCGACCGCGCGCGGCCTCGGCAGCGGCACCTCGAACACGTCCTTGACCGTGGCCGGGCTGGCCGTCATCACCACCACCCGGTCGGCGAGCGCGATCGCCTCGTCGAGGTCGTGCGTCACGAAGATGACCGCGGCGTCGCTGCCGGCCCACAGGCGCAGCAGCTCGTCCTGCATGAGCGCGCGCGTCTGCACGTCGAGCGCGGAGAACGGCTCGTCCATCAGCAGGATCCGCGGGCTGGTGACCAGCGTCTGCGCGAGCGCGACGCGTTTGCGCATGCCGCCGGAAAGCTGGTGCGGGTAGTACTTCTCGAAACCCTTGAGCCCGACGCGTTCGATCCAGTCCGCGGCCCGCGCGCGGGCTTCCGCCTTGCGCACCCCGCGGAACCGCGGGCCGGAGGCCACGTTGTCCAGCACGGAACGCCACGGCATCACCGCGTCCGTCTGGAACATGTACCCGACACCGTCCGGAATGGACCGGACGTCGGCACCGTTCACCCTGACCATCCCCGCCGACGCGGGCTGCAGGCCGGAAACGAGCGAGAGGGTCGTCGACTTCCCGCACCCGGTCGGGCCGACGACGGCGACGAACTCGCCCTCGCCGACGGTGAGGTCCAGGTCCCGAACCGCGGTGTGCACCGATCCGCTCCCGCTCGGGAACCGTTTCGTCGCACCCGCCAGTTCGATCAGCGGTGGGGCCATCGCGGCGACTCCTTCGTCTGTGCTGCCGGTCATGTGCTGCCGGTCACAGTGCAAGGTAGGAGGCCGTCGCCGCGAGGTGAAGCTTGTCCGCGTTCTGCTTCGCCACGGCGCCTTCTTCGCGTTTCGCACGTTTTGCTCACGCTCTTGACCTGCGAGTACGGTGCGCTGCATGGCGGAACGGGGCTTGTTCGCGCGGCTGCGGTTCAGCAGGCAGATCCTGCTGCTGCAGGTCGGCGTGGTCGTGCTGCTCCTCGTCGTCGGGCTCGCGCTCGTCGCGGCGCTGCTGCGGAACACGCTGACCGACGATTACGGGCAGCGCGCGCTCGCGATCGCGCGTTCGGTGGCGGCGGACCAGGCCGTGGTCGCCGATGTCGCCGCGAAACGCGCGGGCGGGGCGCTCCAGTCGCACGCGCTCGCCGTCCGGACGCGTACCGACACGTCGTTCGTGGTGATCACCGACGACCGGGGAATCCGGCTGGCGCACCCCGATCCGACGCAGATCGGCCAGCCGGTCAGCACCGACTACCGCGTACCGATCGGTGGTGGCGAGGTCGCCAGCGCGGTCGAAAAGGGCACGCTGGGCCTGTCGGTGCGCAGCAAGACCTACGTGAAAACACCTGGCGGCCGCATCGTCGGCGAGGTGAGCGTGGGCTTCGAAACCGACGACCCCACCGCCGACTTCCAGCACCTGCTGCTCGTCGCGGGCGGATTCGGCGGGCTCGCGCTGCTGCTCGGCATCGGCGCCTCCGCGCTGCTGACGCGGCGGCTCCGCCGCCAGACCCACGGCCTCGAACCGCACGAACTGACCGAACTGCTCTACGAACGCGAAGCCGTGCTGCACGGGATCGGCGAAGGCGTGCTGGCCGTCGACGGGGAGAACCGGATCACGGTGTGCAACGAAGAAGCCGGGCGCCTGCTCGGCATCGCGCTGCCGGTCGGCGCCGATCTGTCCGAACTGGACATCTCGCCGCGGTTGCGGACCGCGCTGGCGGACGGCGCCGAGGTCACCAACCTGCTCGCCGTCGCGGGCGAACGGGTGCTGGTGGTCAACTCCCGCGCGGTGCGCCACGACGACCGCGAGCTGGGCACCGTGCTGACCCTGCGCGACCGCACCGATTTCGAAACGCTGACCAGGGAACTCGACTCGGTGCGCTCGCTGACCGACGGCCTGCGCGCGCAGCGCCACGAGTACCGCAACCGGCTGCACACCCTGTCCGGGCTGCTGCAGCTCGGACACCGCGACGAGGCCGTGGAGTACCTGCAGACGCTCACCGATTCCGTCGCGTCGGGCGCGGGCCCGGTCGGCGAGACGGTGGCCGATCCGTACCTGCAGGCGCTGCTCGTCGCGAAAACCGAGCAGGCCGTGGAAAAGGGCGTCGCGTTGCGGGTCTCGGACGATTCGTGGGTACCGGCGGCGACCACCGACCCGATCGCGCTCAACACGGTGACGGGAAACCTCCTCGACAACGCCCTGCACGCGGCCAGGATGGGCGACCGGCGGCCGGCGACCGTGGAGATCGCTTTGCTGGCGCAGGGAAGCGAACTGCACCTGTCCGTAGTGGACAGTGGAGACGGGATCCCGGCCGAGTTGCGGGAAACCCTCTTCACCGAGGGTGCGACCACCAAACTGACGCCGGGACACGGCCTCGGCCTCGCGCTCGCGAGGCAGGCGGCGCGGGCACGCGGCGGTGACGTGTGGCTGGGCGACCCCGGCGGCGAGAACAGCGGCGCGCTGTTCGTGGCGGCACTGCCCGGAATCGTGGGCGGCGGACCGGACGGAGGGGAACTCCCATGATCAGGACGCTGATCGTCGACGACGACTTCCGGGTGGCGGGCGTGCACGCCGGTTTCGTCGAGGGGACACCGGGGTTCACCGTGGTGGGCACCGCGCACACCGCGGCCGAGGCGCGGGCGCGCGTGCGGGAGCTGGCGCCGGACCTGGTGCTGCTGGACGTGTTCCTGCCCGACGAATCGGGCCTCGCGCTGCTGCCGGACCTGCCGGCGGACGCGATCGTGCTGTCCGCGGCGGCGGACGCGCGCTCGGTGCGCGCGGCCGTGCGCGGCGGCGCGGTCAACTACCTGGTGAAACCGTTCACCACGCGTCAGCTCACCGAACGGCTGCTCAGCTACGCGCGCTACCGCTCGCTGCTGCCCGCCGACGGCAACCTCGGCCAGGACGAGATCGACCGCGCGTTCCGCACGCTGCACGAACAGGACCGCAGCGCCGCGCCGAAGGGGCAGTCGAGCGCCACGTCACGGCTGATCTCCGACCAGCTCAAGCAGGCTGACGGGCCGCTTTCGGCCGCGGAAATCGCCGGGGAGCTCGGCATCGCGCGCGCGACGGCGCAGCGGTACCTGACCGCCCTGACGGAATCGGGCTCGGTGACGATGGGCCTGCGCTACGGCGCTACCGGCCGTCCCGAGCACGAATACCGGTGGCACGGGCCCGATCGTTCCCGCCCATGAACCCGTCCAGGACCGATTTCGCGGCGTCCAGCCACGGGCGGGTCATCTGCTCGATCGGGCCGCCGACGGGATCGTTCCGCTTCGGTGCCGGCGGCGGCGTGTCCACGCGGGGCCGCACGGTCTGCGGCGGCGCCTTGCGGGTGCTGCTGCTCGGCGGCGCGGCGGTGGCCTTCGGCGCTTGCGGTCGCTGAACGCGCACGGATGCCGGGGCGGGCGCGGGCAGCATCGGTTCGAGTGCGGCGGAAGGGGCCCGCGGCGGTACCGATCCGGCCTCGGGTGCCTCGACGAGGGCAGGCGAGGGATCCGCGAGCTGGGTCGTGGTGCGCGTCTCGGACTGGCCGCCGAACACGGTGCCCGCGACCCAGCCGGCCATGACGAACGCGAGCGCCGCGCACGCGAGGACGCCGTGCTTCCGCTTCGGCGACCCCGGCACGCGTTCCGCGGGCAGCGGGGCCCTCGGCGTCGGCACGCTCGCCGCGACGATGCCGGTGCGGTCGGTGAAGGAGATGTCCGGCTCGGCGCCGGAGCGGGGCCGCGTGGCGACGCGCACCATACGAATGCCTCCCAGTACGGGGAAAGTTCGCCTGCAACAGTTCGCTCTCAACCACTGCAGCTTCAGCACTGCAGCCGCCGCGGCCGCCGCGTGCGTCGCGTGACCGGAGCGGCACGCACTGCTAGCTCGAGGCAGCACCGAAGTTAGCAGCGCGCGCCGGTAATGCGACCGTCAGCACCATGAATTAACGCAAGACCGTCGAAAATAGACTCGATCGGGTGACCTCCCGGTTGCCGTCCGCGACGGTCCGAAATCGCCTGTGCCGCCGGGCGCCCGCGCGTACGCTGAAGTGCATGTGCCGGAACATCACCACGCTGCGTGGCCTGGAGCCGTCGGCCACCGCCGAGGAAATCGAAGCCGCCGCGCGCCAGTACGTGCGGAAGGTGAGCGGGGTCCAATCCCTTTCGGACGCCACCCGCGATGCCTTCGAAACCGCCGTCGCCGAGGTGACCGAAACGACCACGCGCCTGCTCGCGGCACTGCCCGAGCGGCGCCAGCCGCCCGCCACCGTGCCGCCGCTGCGCCGCCCCGAAGTGCAGGCCCGGATCGCCGCGAAGGCAGCCAAGTCCTGACCCTCCCTTTCCGGGGGGCTTTCCCATTCTCGCCGAGTGGGTTTTCACGCGAAATCGCACCACCGGTCCCGGTCTCGATTCGGGCACGCTTGGCGCACGTTCCCGTCGCGCCGGTTCATAGCGGCGAAAACGCTGGTGTCGACGCGCGTTCACACCCGGGTGGCGTGCGTCAGGCTAGGTAGGGCCGATCGGCGCATCCCGCCGCCGGGCGGACGACAAAACGTTTCAGGGCGCCAATAAATACGTAGCCCGCCCGGTGTTACCGCGCTTGTTCGGCCGATGGTGGACGAGGACAGTCGAGTCGGGCAGATTCGTCCCCGCCTGCCCGGTGCACCCCGGAACAATTGCCATTCGTTGGAAGGTAACGCATGCTCACCATGATCACCGCCGCCGGCATGGCCTTGTCCATGATGTCCGCCCCCGCGGCCGCTCAGGTCGCCGATCCTCCCCCGCCCGACCGGGTAGTCATCGACGTCGAAACCGTCAACGGCTCCGGCTGCCCGCGCGGAACGGCCGCCGTGGCCACCGCGACCGACAACACCGCCTTCACCGTGACCTACAGCCAGTACACCGCGCAGGTCGGCGACGGCTCCGGCCCGACCGATCTGCGGAAGAACTGCCAGCTCGGGCTGCGCGTGCACATTCCGCAGGGCTTCACCTACGCGGTCGAGCAGGCCGACTACCGCGGTTTCGCGTACCTGTCGAAGGGTGCCAGCGCGGTGCAGCAGGCCAGCTACTACATCCAGGGCACCTCGCCCACCACGCGGTCCTCGCACCCGTTCGGCGGGCCGTACAACGACAACTGGCAGTTCACCGACCGCACGCAGACCGCGGACCTGGTCTACGCACCGTGCGGCGAGGAGCGCTTCCTCAACGTCAACACCGAACTGCGGGTGAACGCGGGCTCCTCGGGCAACAACAGCAGCTTCGTGTCCATGGACTCCACCGACGGCGGCGTCAGCACCAAGTACCACTTCCACTGGAAGAAGTGCTGACGACCGAAGACCCACCACGCGCGGCGACCGCTCTTCGCGCCAAAGAACGGCCGCCGCGTTTTAACAACTGCCCCGGAAGCACGTCGGCCATGAATGCGATCTGACGCGCTTGCTTCCGGTTTGCCTGGCAGCTACCGACACTGGCACACCCCGCTCTGCCGAACATTCTGTTGTTGACGTTCCGATCGGCCAACGAATGGCATGATGCCGGAGGTTAATTCGATGCTCAATTCCATAGCCGCTACCCTATTGGCTTTTTCGGCGGTCACGGCACCCGCGAGCGCCGCACAAGGGCCGCATTTCCCGGACCCGCCGCCGGACAAGATAGTCATCGATGTGGTTACCGTCAACGGTTCCGGCTGTCCGCAGGGCAGTGCGGCGGTGGCGGTCTCCACGGACAACACGAAGTTCACGGTGACCTACAGCGACTACCTCGCCCAGGTCGGCGTCGGCGCGAAACCGACGGACTTCCGCAAGAACTGCCAGCTCAGCCTCGTCGTGCACGTTCCGTCGGGGTTCACCTACGCGATCGCGCAGACCGACTACCGCGGTTACGCGAACATCAAGAAGGGGGCGAGCTTCACCGAAAAGGCGAACTACTACTTCCAGGGAATGTCGCAGACGATCCCGGTTTCGCACAAGTTCGACGGGCCGAAGGACGACAACTGGCAGTCCACCGACAAGATCGGGGTCGACCAGGTCGTGTACGCGCCGTGCGGTGAAGAGCGCAACTTCAACATCAACACCGAACTGCGGGTGGACGCGGGCACGTCGAACACCAAGGAGACGACCAGCTTCGCCACCATGGACTCGACCGACACCGACTACAGCACCGTCTACCACTTCCACTGGCAGACCTGCCCACCCAAACCCGGCACCACGCGGTAGGCCCCGCCTGGCCGCTCAGCCCCCGCTGACCGGCCAGGTCCCCCGCCCTCCCCGAGCGACACCGCACACTTCCCGGCAAACAGCAACGCGCCCTTACCCAGCCCCAAGAAACGCGCGCTTCCCCAGACCCGCCCGCCCCCAGTAGCGGGGGTGCCGAGGGCGGAGCCTCCGGCCGGGGTCCGGGGCTCGGCCCCGGGGGAAATGACTGGAGCATGATGGTCGGCGCACTCCGCCGGCACACTCCCCAATGCGGAAGCGGAGGGATTTGAACCCCCGGTTGGTTTCCCAACGCTCGCTTTCAAGGCGAGTGCATTCGGCCGCTCTGCCACGCTTCCCTGCCACGAGGGTAGCGGTTCAGGTGTCGGTGGCCGACAGGTGTTCCAAGACCTTCGTGAAGGCTTCTCCGAGTGCGGCCTGTTCGCCGGTGGAGAGCAGGTCGATGAGGTGCGCGCGGACGCCTTCGACGTGGGTGGGGGCGGCGCTTTCCAGCAGTGCCATGCCTTCGGGGCTCAGTTCGGCGACGACGCCGCGGCGGTCTTCGGGGTCCTTGACGCGGCGCAGGTACCCGTCGGTCTCCATCCGGCCGACCTGGTGGGAGAGCCTGCTCTTGGTGGAGCCGAGCAGTGTGGCGAGTTCGTTCATCCGGATCCGGTGGTCCGGCTGCATCGCGACGCAGACGAGCACTTCGTAGTCGGTGAGTGACACGTCGTGACGTTCGGCGAGTTCCCTGTGCAGGCGCTGGCGCAGTCTCATGGTGGCGACGATGTAGGAACGCCACGCGTGCATCTCGTCGTCACTGAGCCAGCGAACACCATGGGGGTCCTCGCTCACACTGCTCCCTCGGTCACCTACGCAGAGTAGAACCTCCACGCGCGGAAAGCTCCGCCCGGCCGATCTCGGCCTCGTCGCGGGAATGCCGCCGCCGCGGCGTGAAAAGTTTCCCCGTTCGAGCGATTACGAAACGGTTGAGACTTGCGCCACAGAAGCGCATCCTTGGATGTCATCGGATGCCAGACCCGAGCCGAGCCGAACCACCGGGTTCGACTGTTCGGGCCCCTTCCCGGGAGAGGCAAGGTGGTGTGGTGACGAACGGTTCCTTGCGGTTGACCGCCTGCTGTGACCCCACGATCGAGGTGGCCTGACACCAGCCCGGTCGCGATTGTGAGCAGTTACGGGTGAACCTCCGAGTGCGCTCATCCACTTCTCTTCGCGCACAGCGGCGTGATTCGAGCCTGTTTCGGCGCGGCCTCTGAGACGTGCCGGCAGCGCAGGACGCCGAACCGACCCGCGTGTGGCCAACCGCCCGACAGTGAGCACAACCTGTCCAACAACAACACCTGTCCAGCACAATGGACAAACCTCGGTAAGTCCTGGGTGCGGTCTCCGACGGGAGGCCGCACCCAGGCATTTGCCGGGTCTGCACGATATTCTCCGCACCGTGAGATTCGACGATGACGCAGGCCTCGACACGTCCGAAGTCCAAGACCTGCGCGGTGGCGGCGGTGGCGGCGGGATCGGCGGCAGGGTCGCGCTCGGCGGCGGCGGGCTCGGCGTCGTCGGGCTCGTGATCTACTTCCTGTTCTCCCAGTTCGGCGGCGGGATCGGCGGTGGGATCGGCGGAGGCTCGAACGCGGCGGCGCCCGGCGGGCTCAGCGGGGTCGGCTCCGGCAGGCAGGTCGACAACGGCTCCCTCTCCCAGGAGTGCCGGACCGGCGCGGACGCGAACCGCAAGCACGACTGCGCGATCGTCGCGACGATCAACTCGATCCAGGACTACTGGGGCGGGCAGCTCCAGCGCTCCGGCACCACCTACCGCAAGGCGCCGACGAACTTCTTCAACGGCGGCGTGCGCACCGGCTGCGGCAACGCGTCGTCCGACGTCGGCCCGTTCTACTGCCCCGCCGATTCCGAGGTCTACATCGACCTGGCGTTCTTCGACGAGCTGCGCACGCGGTTCGGCGCGGAAGGCGGCCCGTTCGCGGAGGCCTACGTGCTCGCGCACGAGTACGGGCACCACGTGCAGAACCTGCTGGGCACGTCCTCGCGGGTCGGCAAGGGCAGCGGCGCGTCGTCCGGCTCCGTCCGGCTGGAGCTGCAGGCGGACTGCTACGCGGGTACGTGGGCGAACCACGCCACCACGACCCCGGCGGAGAGCGGGAAACCGCTCATCTCCGACATCACCGACGACGACGTCAAGCGGGCGCTGGACACCGCGTCCCGGATCGGCGACGACTACATCCAGACCAAGCTCGGCGGCGGCAGGGTGGACCGCTCGAAGTTCACGCACGGCACCTCGAAGCAACGGGAAAAGTGGTTCACCACCGGCTATTCCACCGGTGACCCCGCGCGCTGCGACACGTTCGGCGCGCGCGACCTGGGTTGACGCGGCTCACCTGGCTCAGCCCGTCGCGGCGGGCATACAGTCGGGCGCATGCACGCGATCACGATCCGCGAATTCGGCGACCCTGACGTTCTCGAGTGGGCCGAGGTGCCCGACCCGGTGCCCGGCGAGGGTGAGGTGCTGCTCGACGTGACGGCGAGCGCCGTCAACCGCGCCGATCTGCTGCAGCGCCAGGGAAACTACCCGCCGCCGCAGGGTGCCAGCGAAATCCTCGGCCTGGAATGCTCCGGCACGGTCGCCGAGCTGGGCCCCGGTGCCGAGGGCTGGCAGGTCGGCGACGAGGTGTGCGCGCTGCTCGCGGGCGGCGGCTACGCGGAAAAGGTCGTGGTGCCCGCCGTGCAACTCCTCCCCGTGCCGGGCGAGGTGAGCCTGCTCGCCTCCGCGGGGCTGCCCGAGGTCGCCTGCACGGTGTGGTCGATGGTCGCGATGGGCGCCGGTCTCACCGAGGGCGAGGTGCTGCTGGTGCACGGCGGCGCCGGCGGGATCGGCACGCACGCGATCCAGGTCGGCAAGGCGCTCGGGGCCTCCGTCGCGGTGACCGCGGGATCGCCGGAGCGGCTCGACCGGTGCCGTCAGCTCGGCGCCGACCTGGTGGTGAACTACCGCGAACAGGACTTCGTCGAAGAGGTGCGCAAGGAGTTCGGCGGCGCGGACGTCATCCTGGACAACATGGGCGCCAAGTACCTCGGCCGCAACATCGACGCGCTCAAGATCGGCGGGCGGCTCGCGGTGATCGGCATGCAGGGCGGCTTCAAGGGCGAGCTGAACATCGGCGCGCTGCTCGGCAAGCGGGCTTCCGTCGCCGCGGCGGGACTGCGCGGCCGCCCCGTCGAGGACAAGGGCCGGATCGTCGCCGACGTCCGCGAACGGCTCTGGCCGCTGGTGGAAAGCGGCTCGGTGCAACCGATCGTCGGCCAGGTGACGCCGATGGCGGAGGCTTCGGCGGCGCACCGCGCGCTGGACGAGGGCGGCGTGTTCGGCAAGGTGCTGCTGGCGGCGAAGTCCTAGCGCAGCTCTTCGAGCACCCGGACCAGCTGGTTGATCTCGAACACGTTCGAATAGTGCGCCAGCCCGATCCGCACCGCGCCACCCACCTCACCCACCCCGAGCGACGCGAACACCCCACTCGACCCGTCGTCGGCGAACGCGCAGAGTCCTTGGGAAGCAAGGTAGTCCGCGACCTCGGGTGCCTTCTTGCCGGCGATGGTGAACGCGAGCGCGGGGATCCTGCGCATCGCGTCGCCGATGACCATCACGTGCCGCAGCGAGCGCAGCTCGGTGGAGAGCTGCGCGAGCAGGCCCGCGTGGTAGGACTTCGCGGAGCCGAGCGAGGTGACCAGCCGTTCGCGGCGTGAGCCGGTGGCGGCGTCGTCGAGGCCGGCGAGGTAGTCGACCGAGGCGACGACACCGGCGAGCAGCGGGTAGGCGTGCGGCCCGAGTTCCATCCGCGACGGCCCGCGCGCGCCGGGGTCGAGCGAGACCGACGGCAGCCGCTCCAGCAGTTCGGGATCGCGGAAGACCAGCGCGCCGATCGACGGCCCGCCCCAGGACTGGGCGGACAGCACCATCACGTCGGCGCCGAGCTCGGCGATGTCGAGCGGCACGAAGGGGGCCGCGTACGTCGCGTCGACGACCACCAGCGCGCCGACCCGCTTGGCGAACTCGACGATAGTCGGGACGTCCGGCCGGGTGCCGACGGAGCCGGAGGCCGCGGTGATCGCGACGGCCTTGGTGCGCGCCGACACGAGGTTCTCGTACTGCCACGCGGGCAGCTCGCAGGTCTCGATGTCGATCTCGCTCCACCGGAGCACGGCACCGGCCCGTTTCGTGGCGCGCTTCCACGGGGCCAGGTTCGCCTGCTCGTCGAGCCGGGACACCACGACCTCGTCGCCGAGCGTCCACCGCTCCGACAGCGCGTCGCCGAGGCGGCGCAGCAGGACCGAAGCGCTCGGGCCCAGCACGACACCGGCCGGGTCGGCCCCGGCCAGGTCCGCCACCGCGCGCCGCGCGGCGGTCACGATCGTTTCCGCGCGCTGGGAGGCCGGAAAAGCACCCCCCGGTCCGGAAACCGGCGCGCGCATCGCCGTCGACACGGCCGAAGCGACCTGTTCAGGTACCAGCATTCCGGCAGCGCCGTCGAAGTGAATCCAGCCGTCACCCAGCGCGGGGAACAACCCACGAATTCGAGCGACGTCGAACGCCATGGTGACACCGTACGGAGGCGCGGTTTCGCCTCGCGGGCGGGGTTGGGCTCGCGGCCACGCCGCGCGACCGGTCTCGCTACGCTCGGATACGGACCGCCGGTATGTCACCGGCACGCGCTGCGGAGCGTGCCGGGCGTAGGCCAGGATGGAGCACATGAGCGAGCCGATTTCCTCGAATCCAGACACAGCCGGTAACGGCGAGGACGAACAGTCACACCACGTGGTGGTCGTTGGCCCGGACGGCTCCCCGGTCGGCACGGCGCGTCTCACGCAGGGGGCCGACGGCGAGATCGAACACACCGAGTCCGTCGGCGACCTCGTCGAAGAGCCCGCGAAGGTGATGCGGATCGGGACGATGATCAAGCAGCTGCTGGAGGAGGTCCGCGCCGCACCGCTCGACGACGCGAGCCGCAACCGGTTGCGCGAGATCCACCAGACCTCGGTGAAGGAGCTGGAACAGGCCCTCGCGCCCGAGCTGCAGGACGAACTCGAGCGGCTGGTGCACCCGTTCACCGAGGACCAGACGCCGTCGGACGCGGAGCTCCGGATCGCGCAGGCCCAGCTCGTCGGCTGGCTGGAGGGCCTGTTCCACGGCATCCAGACCGCGCTGTTCGCGCAGCAGATGGCGGCACGGGTGCAGCTGGAGCAGATGCGCCGCGGCCTGCCGCCGGGCAGCTCGGCGGCCCACGAGGGCCCGATCCCCGGTATCAGCGGCACCGGCCAGTACCTCTGACGAACCCCGGCCGGGCTCGGCGGCGAAGACCTCCCCGCCGGGCCGGGTGGGCCCGCCGCGTGGAACGAGGTGTATTCGTCGCGGTGGCAGGCACGGCCGATGCCGTAGCCGACCCCCGGGCTCAGTGGCAGCAGGACGAGTTCGGCGAGCTGTACCCAAGAGACGAAGCGGGGGACCTGATCGAGCGCGTGGCCCGCCCAGCGCGAGTTTTAGCGCCGCACGCGCCTCAGGCGGCCCGGGTCAGGAGCGGCCCAGGCGGGGCCAGAGTCGGCGCGGAGCGGGCGGCTCCGGGTAGATCCGGTTCGCGACGGCCCGTTTCGCGGCGGCGTAGTCCTCGACGGCGGCCGCCGGGAAACCGGAGCCAGCCGGCCGGTCGGGCACCGCGGCGAGGTCCTCGTGCACGGTCCACCCGGAGCCGAGCGCGGCCAGCGAGCGGTGCTTGACCGCGTAGTAGTCGGGGCGCACCGAGATCGCGACGCCGGGCGCGCCACCGGCGGCGGCGACGAGGTGCAGGTGGAAGCGGGTGGACAGCCAGGTCTGGCCGGGTGCGACGGGCAGCCCGCCGTCCCAGATCTCGGCGAACGGGTAGAACCGGGCGCCCGGGATTTCGTGCTCGAACAGCGCGTAGACGTCACGGTCGGCGCGCGGCATGCCTTCGACGACGCCGATCCGCTCCGGGTCGACCTTCCACGACCGCAGCGTCGACAGCACCATCGCGGCGAGCTTCGCGGAACCGCCTTCGAGCAGGTCGGACTGCAGGCACAGCATCACCTCCGGCGCGTCCTCGGCCGGTGCGTACAGCTCGGGCCGCACGGCGAGGAACACGTCGTCGACACCGGTGCTGACGGAGAGCAGCTCGGCCGACGGCTCGTCACGGACGTCGACGACGTCGAACCGGTCCGCGAGCGCGCACAGCAGCGCGGTGGTCTCGTCGCGCACCGGCAGCAGGCCCTGCCCGGTCATCGCGGCGCGCCCGCCGGAGCGCTTGACCGCCGCGACGGCACCCGAGAGCAGCCCGATGTGCCGCGGCCACAGCGCGTTGGCGTACCCGCCGCCGACGAGGTGCACCACGTCGGCGCCGGCGAGCAGTTCGATGCCGTGGTGCCAGCGCGGCGCCATCCCGGGGTTGTGCACCGCGGACTGCACCCAGGACGCGATCTCCCACGGCTCGTCCGAGGGGGCTTCCCAGCACAGCCGCCACAGCGTCTCGGTGAAGCGCAGCCGGGGATGCAGCCCGTCGAGCAGCACGGCCGCGGAGCCGGGTGAGTGCGTGTCGACCCATACGTCGGCGTCCGGCGCCACCTCGGCGAGGTGGCGCAGCCACCCCGCCGCGATCAGTTCGTCGCCGTAGTTGGGGAAACCCGCGGGCGCGACCAGGTAGTACCGCGCGCGCCTCGGGGGGCCGGCCCGCTCGGCGCGCTCGTCCGAATCCGCCATCGCCCCATGCTAGGCACGCCACGACCGGGTGACGCAAGCCGGGACCGCGGTGCTACCGAGCGTCCGTCCGGGACCGCACGGCGTCGAGCACGCGCGCCGCGCCGCGGCCGTCGATGACGGCGGACGCGGCGGACGCCAGCCCGGCGCGTCGTGCGGCGCTGCCGAGGAGCCCGGTGAGGACCTCGTGCGCGTCGAGGTGGTCCACGGTGCCGATCCCGGCGGCGAGCCCGAGGTCGAGCGCGGCGCGGTAGCCGGTCGCCTGGTTGTCCACGAGCTGCACGAGCGCGGTCGGCACGCCGACGCAGCACAGTTCGAGCAGGGTGACCCCGGCGGCGCTGAGCGCGAGATCGGTTCCGGCGAGCAGTTCGGGCAGGTTCGTCCCCGGCGGCGACAGCCGGAACTCCTGGCCGGGGCGGGCTTCGGGCACCGACGGCTCACCGCGCACGAGCGCCTCCGCCGAGAACGGCAACCCGGTGTCCCGCAAAGCGGCAAAAAGGGACTCGACGGCGTCAACCCACACGCCACCGCCGCCGAGCACGACGAGCACGCGCACCGGGGCGTTCTCGGTTTCGCGTGCCGCGCGCTTTTCCCTCGCCGCGCGGACCACACCGCGCACCGGCGCGTATTCCGGTCCGCGAAGGACGATCGAAGACCCGTCGTCCGGCCGGGGCGCGGGGGCGAACCCGCAGTCCACCACGACATCGGCGGCGCGCCTGCCGAACGTGCCGTCCTCCATGGACACCAGCACCGCGCCCGCCGCCCGCACCTCGGCGCGCACTTCACCGATGCCGTAGTGGTCGACGAGCACCGCGTCGAAGGCGCGGGCGGCGGATCCGAGTTCGACGGGCGGCAGGCGGCGGACGCCCAGTTCGTCCAACCGGGACGCGAGCCAGCCCGCGTTTTCGGTGTGCCCGGAGAACTCGACCGTCCATCCGCGACCGACGGCCTCTTCCGCGAACGCCACGACGCGCGCGATGTGCCCGGCGCCGATCGTCGCCGACGAGTCGGCGCGCAGCAGGAGCCGGGTCACCCGGTGAGCTTCTTCTGCTCGACGTGCGCGTTCAGCACGACCAGGTCGGGGCGCGACCGCAGCAGCGACACGACCGAGCGCCAGGAGGGGATCCCGTCGCCGAGTTCCGCGACGACCGCTTCGAGCAGCGCCAGGTCCTCCGGGGTGTCCACGGTGACCCGCAGGTCCTCCGACGGCGGGGTCACGACCACGCCGACGCACGAGTACCGGCCGGGGTCGCCGTAGACGCCCGAGGTCACGTGCTCGCGGGCCGCGCCGGTCGCGATCACGTCCTGTTCGGCGAGCACGTCGTGGCGCACCAGCTCCGCGTCGAACCCGCGCGCCATGGTGCGGCCGAGCGTGCCGCCGACGAGCGTGGTGCTCAGGTAGTCGATCGACGGGTCCGCGCGCCACAGCGTGACGATGCGGCCGATCACCTCGGGGTCGAGCAGCGGGCAGTCGGCGGTCAGCCGCACGATCGCGGCCGCGGGGTGCCGCTCGCAGGCCAGCACGAACCGCGCCAGCACGTCGTCGAGCGGGCCGCGCACCACCTCCGCACCCACGCGCACGGCCTCCTCGGCCACGCCGTCGTCGTCGGGGGCCTGCGAGGTGGCCACGATCACCTTGTCGATGCCGGGCGTGGCCGCGGCGGCGCGCACGACCCAGCCGAGCACGCTGCGCCCGCCCAGGGGGCGCAGGACCTTTCCTGGCAGCCTGTTCGACGACGCGCGCGCCTGGATGACGGCGTTCACGGTGTTCCCGGCGGGCTGACCACGCATGGGTGACATGATGGCCGACGGCAGAAGTCGTCGAACGCGGAGGTCATCGATGAGCGAGCTCGAAGGTTCGAGCATCCTGCTCACCGGCGGGACGGGCTCCTTCGGCAAGGCGTTCATCTCCTACGCGCTGGCCGAGCTGAACCCGAGCAGGCTCGTCGTGCTGTCGAGGGACGAGCTGAAGCAGTACGAGGCCCGCCAGCTCTTCGGCGACGACCCGAGGCTCCGCTGGTTCATCGGCGACATCCGCGACCGCCGCCGCCTGGAGCGCGCCATGCACGGCGTCGACTACGTCGTGCACGCCGCCGCGCTCAAGCAGGTCGACACCGGCGAGTACAACCCCTTCGAGTTCGTGCAGACGAACGTGATCGGCTCGCAGAACGTGATCGAGGCCGCGATCGACACCGGCATCAAGAAGGTCGTCGCGCTGTCCACCGACAAGGCGTCGAGCCCGATCAACCTCTACGGCGCGACCAAGCTGACCGCGGACCGCATGTTCATCAGCGCGAACCACTACGCGGCGACGCACCCGACCCGGTTCTCGGTGGTGCGCTACGGCAACGTGATGGGGTCGCGGGGAAGCGTGATCCCGTTCTTCCGCGCGCTCGCCGAAAAGGGCGAATCGCTGCCGATCACGCACAAGGAAATGACCCGGTTCTGGATCACGCTGCCGCAGGCGGTGGAGTTCGTGGTCGGCTCGGTCGACCAGATGCACGGCGGCGAGCTGTACGTGCCGCGCATCCCGAGCATGCGGCTGGTGGACCTGGCGCAGGCGATCGCCCCGGGCAGCCCGATGCACGAGGTCGGCGTGCGGCCGGGCGAGAAGCTGCACGAGGAGATGATCGCGCCGGACGACGCGCGGCGGACCGTGCGGCTCAGCGACCGGTACGTGGTGCAGCCGCATATCGCGGGCTGGGGCTACGAACCGCCGTCCGAAGGCGAATCGGTGCCGGACGGGTTCGCCTACCGGTCCGACACGAACGACCTGTGGCTCGACGCGGACGAGCTGCGGCGGCTGGTCGAGCAGTATGGGTGACTTCCTCCCCTACGGCCGTCAGTCCGTTGTGGACGAAGACGTCGAAGCCGTCGCGGCGGTGCTGCGCGGTGACTGGCTGACCACCGGGCCCGCGGTGGCGCGGTTCGAAAGCGATCTCGCCGGGCACACCGGTGGCGTGCCCGCGGTTGCCGTCACTTCGGGCACCGCGGCGCTGCACGCGGCCTATGCGGCGGCCGGTCTTCGCGACGGCGACGAGGTGGTGACCTCGCCGATGACCTTCGTGGCGACGGCGGCCACCGCGGTGCTGCAGGGCGCGAAGGTGGTGTTCGCCGATGTCGAAGCGGACACCGCGAACCTCGACCCCGCCGCGGCGAAGGCGGCGGTCACCTCGCGCACGAAGGTCGTCGCGGCCGTCGACTACGCCGGGCACCCCGCCGAACTGGACGAGCTGAAGGCCGTCGCGGGTGACGCGCTGCTCCTGGAGGACGCGGCGCATTCCATCGGCGGCGCGTGGCACGGCAGGCCGGTCGGCTCGATCGCGGACCTGACCACGTTCTCCTTCTTCCCCACCAAGAACCTCACCACCGCCGAGGGCGGCGCCGTGGTGGCCGCCGGAGCGCTGCTGGAGCGGGCGCGCGCGTTCCGCAACCACGGCCTGGTGCGCGACAAGGCGGCGCAGCGCTACCCCGGCGAGGGCCCGTGGCACCAGGAAGTGCACGAGTTCGGGCTGAACTACCGGCTGCCGGACGTGCTGTGCGCGCTCGGCAGCAGCCAGCTCGAACGGCTCGCTTCGTTCAAGCGGCGGCGTGCGGAAATCCACGCGCGCTACACCGAAGCGTTCGCCGATCTCGACGGCGTGCGCACTCCGGTGTGCCGCGACGGCGCGGACCCGGTGTGGCACCTGTACGCGCTGCGCGTGCTCGACGGCAGGCGCCGCGCGATGTTCGACCACCTGCGGGAACTCGGCATCGGCGTGCAGGTCAACTACATCCCGGCCTACTGGCACCCGGTGTTCGAGGATCTCGGGTACCGGCGGGGGTTGTGCCCCAACGCGGAGCGCTTCTACGCGGAAGAGCTTTCCCTGCCCCTCTTCCCGGCGCTCACCGAGTCCGATGTGGACAGAGTGATCGACGGCGTGCGGGCCTTCTTCCGCGCGTGAGCTTCAGGGGGTCGTGGCCGCCTTCGGGGCCTCAGATGAGGTCCCAGGTGAGGGCGGTGCCCTTCGCGGCGTCCTGGGTGAAGGTGCGGCCGAGTACGACGTCGATGTCGCCGGGAGCCAGCCCGCCCGCGGGACGGATCGAGCGGACGTTCTCGCGGGTTACCCGCTCCCCCGCGACGACATCCGCGACGACGTAGAGCGAGCGCCGGAATCGCAGGCCCTCTTTTTCGCTTTCGCGCGGTCCGATCACGGCCCGCCCCAGCGCTTCCCACGCGCGCTTGCTTTCGGTGACCAGTGCGGCCAGTTCCGGGGGCTCCAGGGAGAACTCGGAGTCCACGCCGCCGTCGTCGCGCTTGAGCGTCACGTGCTTTTCGATCGCGACGGCGCCCAGTGCGACGGCCGCGAGGGGCGCGCCGATCCCCGGCGTGTGGTCGGACAGGCCGACGAGCGTGCCGGTGACCCCGGCGAGCACGGGCAGCCCCCGCAGGTTGCTCTCCGCGGGCGACGCCGGGTAGCTCGCGGTGCAGCCCAGCACGACGAGCTGGTCGTTCCCGGCCGCGCGCGCCGTCCGCACGGCGGCGTCGACCTCCGCGACGCTCGCCATCCCGGTCGAAATGATCAGCGGCTTGCCGGTGCGGGCGCACAGCTCGATCAGCGGCAGGTCGACGATCTCCGAGGACGCGATCTTGTACGCGGGCGCGTCCAGCGATTCGAGCAGTTCGACCGCCGTCGGGTCGAACGGGCTGGAGAAGATTTCCAGCCCGTGCTCGCGGGCGCGGGCGAACAGCTCCTCGTGCCATTCCCACGGCGTGTGCGCGCGTTCGTAGAGCCGGTAGAGGTTTTCCCCGCCCCACAGGGAATGCGTGTCGCCGATGCGGAACGCGGGGCCGTCCGCGTCGATCGTGATGGTGCCGGGGCGGTAGGTCTGCAGCTTCACCGCCTGCGCGCCGGATTCGCCGATCGCGTCGACGATCGCGAGCGCGCGGCCGAGATCCCCGTTGTGGTTCCCGGACATTTCCGCGATGACGAACGGCGGGTGCTCCGGCCCGATCTCGTGCTTGCCGATGCGCACGGTCATTTGCGCCGCTTCCCCTTCGCCGATTCACGAACCGAGGCGCGGTCCGCCGCGGTCAGTTCCATCCACAGCACCTCGTGCGGCACGCCGTCGATCTCCTGGGTGTACCGCCGCGCCTCGGTGAACCCGAACCGCTTGTGCAACTGCCACACCTGCTTGTTCTCCAGCAGCACCTCGCCGCCGAGCACGCTCAGCCCCAGCGTGTCGAAGGCGTAGTCGATCAGCACGCCTTCGAGCTTCAGCCACGCGGGCAGCACGTCACGGCCGAGCCCGTCGACGTCGAGCGCGCAGCCCCACTTCGCCGTGCCCGCCCCGGCATCGAGGTAGGTGTAGGTCACCGAACCGGCCGCGACGCCGTTGTACTCGTAGACCAGGACCCGCCTCGACGGGTCGTCCCGCACCGCCGACCACCACGCCCGGTGCTCGGCGGGGGAGATCTCGTGCTGGGTGAAGCTGACCGCGCGCGCCGACGGGTGGTTGCGCCACCGCCGGATGTCTTCGACGTCGTCTTCGGTGGCGGGCCGCAGCGCAGCGGTCATCCGGCGACCTCGGCGCTCGCCTGGTCTTCGAGCCTGCGCAGGCGGTCCTCGTAGCGGGCGATCCCGGTCAGGCGCGCGCGGATCTGCGCGTGCTGGCGCTGCACCTCTTCGATCAGTGAGCGCGCTTCGGTGGCCTCGGGCCGGTCCGACGGCGGCACCAGCGCGATCTTCTCGCGCAGGTCCTCCAGCTGGCCTTCCTGCGCGGCGACGTGCGGGATCAGCCGGTCCACCTGCGCGGTGACCCAGCGCAGGTCGCCGCGCACCCCTTCGAGACCCTCCTCGAGCGCGTCGAGCCTGCGGCGGTGGTCGTTCGTGCAGTGCTCCTGCTCGACCAGCCGCGGGTCGAGATCGGTGCGCAGCCCGTCGACCTCGCCGGAGATGCGGAAGTCGACGAGCCTGGCGAGGCGCTCGGAGGCGCGGGCGCGGAGGTTGAACAACTTGCGGCCAGCCATGGCGGGTCCTTCGGTGTCGCGGTGTTCAGCGGAGGAGATCGGTGTCGCCGGTCCTGGTCCAGGAATCCAGCAGCCTGCCCTCGGCGGCGATCTGGTGCTCGGGGCCGACGATGCAGGAGTCACCAGCCGCATGCTCCCACGCGGTCTGGTCCGGGTTGTCGATGAACGAAAATCCGGTCAGCACCAGGTTCGCGTGCGGGAACGCGGTGCGGGCGATCCAGGCCGCGGTCGTGCCGGTGGTCGCCCAGGTCGACTCGGTCCTCGACGGCAGGCCGATCGCGTCCGACAGCGGCAGGATCCAGTCCCGGTTGCTCACCGGCACGTACCCGAGGTCCGCGGGCCACCAGCCGGGGATGTCCTCCGGCTCCCAGTGCAGGCGGCCGGGCTCGACGAGCAGGTACAGCCGGGAGCGGTAGTTCTCGAACACCCAGCGCGTCGCGCGCAGCGCCCGGTTGAACACCACCACGTGCGTCCTGCTGCCCACGATCCGCGGGCCGCCCGGTTCGTCCGCCCTGAACCCGTTGACCCGGATCACCAGATCGCACGCGTCGACGGCCTTGGCCCGCTGCGGATCCGACGGCAGCGGCTGGTTGCCGACCACGGCGACCGACCGCGGATCCGGCCGGTCGGCGTAGGCCTCCAGAAGGTTCACCAGCAAACCCTCCGGGCGGGTAGCGGGACTCATGACGGGAGAAAGTACCAGGACACCGCGCGCACAAAGCGCTCTCACCCTCCGTGGCGGCCCGCACTCGGACGGGGTCACCAAGGCACGCACGCGCGCGTCGGTACCCTGATTCCTCGTGAGTGCCCCCAGCACGGTCCAATCCGTCACCGTCCCCGCGCCGACGTCCGCGCCGGCCCCGTCGGACAGCAAGTCGTGGGCGCGCGCCTTCGCCGATATCCGCGCGGGCGTCGCCAATCGAGAACTGTGGAGCCACCTCGGCTGGCAGGACATCAAGCAGCGCTACCGCCGCTCGGTGCTCGGTCCGCTGTGGATCACGCTTTCGATGGGCGTCACCGCGCTCGGGCTGGGCATTCTCTACTCACAGCTGCTCGGTTCGCCGATCGACACGTACCTGCCCTACATCACCACGGGCTTCATCGTGTGGGCGTTCCTGCTCGGCTGCCTCACCGAAGGCACCGAGACGTTCATCGCGAACGAGGGCCTCATCAAGCACCTGCCCGCGCCGCTGTCGGTGTACGTGCTCCGCACGGTGTGGCGGCAGTGCATCATGTTCGCGCACAACATGATCATCTACTTCATCGTGCTGATGATCCTGTGGGGCGGCATCACGAAGTCCGGCTACGTGATCACCGACGGCGGTGTCCCGCAGCCCGGCCTGAATTGGAGCGCGCTGCTCGCCATCCCCGCGTTCGCGCTCATCGCGGTCAACGCGGGCTGGGTGGTGCTGCTGTTCGGCATCATCTCCACCCGCTTCCGCGACATCCCGCAGGTCATCACCAGCCTGATCAACCTGCTGTTCTTCATGACGCCGATCGTCTGGTCGACCGACATCCTGCAGAAGCGGTTCGGCGACGGCGTGACCTGGCGCAGCCTGGTCGCCGAGCTGAACCCGCTCTACCACTTCATCCAGATCATCCGCGCGCCGTTGATCGGCGCGCAGCAGAGCTGGCACCACTGGGCCATCGTCGGCGGGTTCGCCGTCGTCGGCTGGGTGCTGGCACTGTTCGTTATGCGCAACTACCGTTCCCGCGTCTCGTATTGGGTGTGACAGCAAGCCATGGTCAGCATTGACGTCTGGGACGCCTCGGTCGACTTCCCGATCTTCGACGCGAAGAGCAGGTCGCTCAAGAAGCAGGTCCTCGGCAAGGTCGGCGGCAAGATCGGCACCGAGTCGAAGGTCCCGGTGATCGAGGCGCTGCACGACATCTCGATCTCGCTGAAGGACGGCGACCGGGTCGGGCTCGTCGGGCACAACGGCGCGGGCAAGTCCACGCTGCTCCGGCTGCTCTCCGGGATCTACGAGCCGACCCGCGGGTCCTCGCGGATCGTCGGCCGCGTCGCGCCGGTCTTCGACCTCGGCGTCGGCATGGACCAGGAGATCTCCGGTTTCGAGAACATCATGATCCGGGGCCTCTACCTCGGCATGACGCGCAAGCAGATGGAGAAGCGCGTCGACGACATCGCGGAGTTCACCGAACTCGGCGACTACCTCGCGATGCCACTGCGCACCTACTCCACCGGTATGCGGGTGCGGCTCGCGCTCGGCGTCGTCACCTCGATCGACCCGGAGATCCTGCTCCTCGACGAGGGCATCGGCGCGGTCGACGCGGCGTTCCTGGACAAGGCGCGCGACCGGCTCGTCGACCTGGTGCGCCGGTCGGGGCTGCTGGTGTTCGCCTCGCACCAGGACGACCTGCTCTTGGAGCTGTGCACCTCGGCGGTCTGGATGGACGAGGGCCGGATGAAGATGCGCGGCGGGCTGCGCGAGGTGCTCACCGCGTACAAGGGCAAGGACCCGTTCGCCAACGTCAGCCCGGAAGCGGCCGCTCGCCTCGCCGCGGCCCCGGTGTCAGCGGTCGAAGGCGGCGAATGAGATGAGCAGCGTCGAGCAGGCCCCGCTCGGCGACGGCGCGGTCGTGGCCGTCGTCGTCACCCGTCACCGCCGTGAGCTGCTCGCCGACTCGCTGAAGATCATCGCGGCGCAGACCAGGCCCGTCGACCACCTCGTCGTGGTCGACAACGGGCCGGACCAGTCCGCGCGCGAAGTCGTGGAGTCCTACCCGCTGCCCCGCACGTACCTGCCGTCACACCGGAACCTCGGCGGCGCGGGCGGTTTCGCGCTCGGCATGCTGCACGCGCTCTCGCTCGGCGCCGAATGGGTGTGGCTCGCCGACGACGACGGCAGGCCCGCCGACGAGAACGTGCTGTCGATCCTGCTGGCGGAAGCGGAAAAGCGCGGCCTCGCCGAGATTTCCCCCGTGGTGGCCAACATCGACAGCCCCGCGAAGCTCGCGTTCCCGTTGCGGCGCGGCCTGACCTGGAAGCGCTCCTCGTCCGAACTGGGCGAGGACTTCCTGCCCGGCATCGCCTCGCTGATGAACGGCGCACTGTTCCGAGCGTCCACTTTGGACGTCACAGGGGTGCCGGACCTGCGGCTGTTCTTCCGCGGCGACGAGGTGGAACTGCACCGCAGGCTGGTGCGCTCGGGGCTGCCGTTCGGCACCTCGCTGAAGACCACCTACCTGCACCCGGACGGCTCCGACGAGTTCAAGCCCATGCTCGGCGGCAAGTTCCACGCGCAGGACCCGGAGAACGAGGTCAAGCGGTACTACACCTACCGCAACCGCGGCTACCTGCTCGCCCAGCCCGGCATGCGCAAGATCGGCGCGCTGGAGTACATCCGCTTCGGCCTGTACTTCATCGGCGTCAAGCGGGACCCGAAGGCGTTCCGGCAGTGGCTCAAGCTCGTCCGACAGGGCCGCCGGGAACGCTTCTACCGCTACTGACCCCTTGCCCGCCTTCGATGAGGCGAGTGGGCCGGGTGGCCGGGTCGGTCGGTCGGTCGCGAGTCCGCCAGGGGTCCGCGCGGTCCCTGAAGGACGCCTTCACGGCATCTGACGCCACAATCTCGGCCCTCGCGATGCGCGGCGTGGCGATGCTGATGCCCCGAAGGGAGCCTTCACGGCGTCCACATCCCTGAAGGCGTCCTTCAGGGCAGGCAGGAGAGCACCCTCACCCCCCACTTCGCCGCTGAAGGCTCCTTCGGGGCACCGAAAACGCCGCGAATCCGGACTTCGCGGGCGAAGGGGGTTATTCGCCGATGACCGGGGGCGCGGTCATTTCGTCGTTGCCGAAGACCTCGTCCTCGTCGCCCGCGAGCAGGAACGACGAGGAGCCGCCGCGCTCCGGCTCCTCGCGGAAGGTGCCCATCCCGGCGCCACGCCCGGACACCGTTTCGGCCGCGCCGACACCGCCGGGGCGAACGGGGCCGCCGCCACCGGGGCCGAAGTCGCCCTTGCCGATCTTGCTCGTGTACTCGTTGTCGCCACCGCCGCCCATCCCGGCGCCCATGGCTCCCATCGGCATGGCGCCCATCGGCATCCCGCCGCCCTGGTTTCCCGCGCCCTGCGGCGTCGGGCCGAACCCGCCGTGCTGGGCCGCGGAGGCCACGGTGGCCCCCGTCGCCCCGGCGTGCGGCATCACGGTGGCGCCGGTCTGCCCGCCGGCGCTGAGCGGCGGCGGCGCGGGAGCGGGCGCGCTCACCGGCGCGCCACCACCGGAAGCGCCACCAGCGGGAGCGCCGCCGCCGGGGGCACCACCGCCACCGGGGGCACCTTCGCCGAGGCCGACGGACGGGCCGCCCGGCGCCGGAGCGGCGGCCGCGGCCGAGGTCGGCGAGTCGAACTTCGGCGGCGGCGCGAACGCGGGCTGCTGGGACGCGGCGTGGAACAGTTCGGAGTCGTACTGGTGCAGCACACCGGCCGCCTCGGCGTGCGCGTCCTGGCTCCGCTGCTGCCGCCCGAACGCGCCCTTGACCGCGTCGGCCAGTTCGAACGGGGTCGCGTGCGTCCACCGCTGGAACTCGTCCGCCCAGCTGAACGGCACCTCGTCGGGCATCTTGTTCTTCACCGCGACGGCCGACGCCGACTGCTGCGCGAGGATGTCCGAGGCGAGCTTCGCGTTCTGCGCGTTCGCGTCGGCCCACCTGGCGAGCGTCACGAAGTAGCCCTGCGCGCCGGCGCCCGCGCCGCCTTCCCACTCGTGGGAACTCTTGCCGAGCGCGCTGCCGAGGTCCTGCCCGAACTCGCCGAACATCTTGGCCAGCGCCCCGTAGGCCTCCGAGACCTGGGAGACCTGGGTGGGCGTCAGGTTGTTCTCGACGTACCCCTTGAGCTGCCGGTGCTCCTGACCGAGGTAGTCGGCCGTCGGCGGCCGCAGGCCCGCGACGGGCTGCTGCCCGTGCTGGGCGGGGAGCTGCGTGTGCTCAGCGGACATCGTGCGCCTCCCGCATGGCCTTCAGCTTGTCGGCGGCCTCGGCGTCGGACTCGCCGTAGATCCCGGCCGCGCGCCGCAGCGCCTCGGACGCCTGCGCGAGCACCTGGTCGAACTGCTCCAGCACGACACCGATCGAGCCTGGTTCGTGCTCGGCGCCGCGCTGGTTGTGGCTGGCCACCGCGTGCCCGTACTCGTGGCTGCCGAGCTGCGGCGGCTGGAGCAGGGGCACGGTGCTCCTGCGCTGGCCTTCGAGGTCGTGGCGCATCTGCTCGACGGCGTCCAGCAGCGGCCGGACCGCGGTCTCGGAGAGCGTGAAGCCACCCGACTTCGCG
The DNA here is from genome assembly GCF_039529815.1 of Amycolatopsis minnesotensis. Classification (NCBI taxonomy): domain Bacteria; kingdom Bacillati; phylum Actinomycetota; class Actinomycetes; order Pseudonocardiales; family Pseudonocardiaceae; genus Amycolatopsis; species Amycolatopsis minnesotensis. The sequence goes on from NZ_BAAANN010000007.1 coordinate 180,860, forward strand.
GCATCGACGAGCTTCCGGCTCTCCCCCTGCGCGGCCTGCATCGTCTGGCCGGACATCGCGGCCATCGCGGCCATCGCCGGGTCCGCGTGGGCCCCCTGCGCTGGGGCGGCCTGCCCCGGGGTTGCGCCGGGGACGGACCGATCGCCCTGGTCGACCATTTCGCTCCACATCGTCGGCAAAAGCTGTGCGCGTTTCGCATTCTACCGAGCCGCACGCGCCGAAACCGGAACTATCAGGTATTCCTCGGCGACGAAGGGTTAACCCACAGTGGCCGGAAGTGGTGATTTCAGAACGTGCCTTCGAGCTGTTCGTGCAGCTGCTGCGCGATCCGCGCGTTGTCCGCCGGCGCGTAGGTGATCCAGGTCTGGCCGTCGGAACCGTCCCTGATCGTCATCAGGTACCGGCCCGCCTCGGTGTCGAACCAGGCGATCGGGCTCAGGTCGGCGGCGTGGCCGCGCTGGTCGCGGACGAACGCGGTGAACTGGCCGACCCGCTTCCTCGGCTTCTCGAAGATGCGCTCGACCATGCGCAGCTGGGTCGTCGAATGGCTCCGGGGTGCCGCGACACCGCTGAACGGGTTGTAGCCCTCGTCGCCGCCGTATGAACTGCGCTTGCGTTTCGCGGGCTTCGCGACCGTCACGGACTGGCCGGGTGCCGCGGGCGTGAGCGGCAGGAAGTCGACGATCATCGGCACGATCCCGGTGGGGCGGGCCTCGGTGAACACGAGCATGTTCTCGTCCTGGCGCACCACCACCGCGTACTCGCCGTCCGAGGCCGCGCGCGCGAACAGCGGCGTGCCGTCATCGAGCTGGGCGGCGGCCGAGATCGACACCGGCGGGCTGACGAACGTGCGCAGTGCCTGCTCGACGCCGCGATCGAGCCTGCCCCCCGCCATCAGGCCGCGCGCTTCGAGATCCCGGTACACCGCGGCGCGGACCTGCGCGCGCTGCTCGGCGGAGGTGCCGATGTGCGGTACCGCGAACGGCACCGGCGCGCGGCCGAGTCTCCCCTGTTCGAGCAGCATGTCCACCGCCGCCAAGGACAGCGAGAACGTGTACGCCATGCCCATCCCCCTGCGCGATCGCCGGTTCGTTCTGAACGGTAGACCACCAGCGGTGATCAGCCGTAAGCGAACCTCCTTGCCCGCGCCGATCGGGTACTGCTGTCCTGGACACCATGACCGACTCGAAGCCAGCGCTCGTGCTCCACCTCGCCCACGGCGGAGAGCCGCTGCTGTTCGCCCTCTCCGACGAAACCGCCGGAGAGCTGGGCAAGAGGCTGCCCCTCCTGCTCGAACACGGTTCCGTCGAAGCCGTCCACACCAGCGAGGGGACGACGGTGAACGTCAACTTCGCCCACGTCGCCGCCGCCTTCATCGACGACCTGCAACGCAAGAACAAGGTCTTCGGTTTGCGGTAGCGGGCCTTGGCGGCCCCGCACCCGGCGGGCGAGCCGGGGTGAAGCGGGCGCGCGGTCGATGCGACCTTGCCGGTCCCCGGCGACGTTTAGCCCGCTAAATGCAGGTCAGCCCATCCGGGACCCGGGCGTCCGCTGGGAACGTTCAGCCCGCTGAACGCACGTGACCCCGCCGCCCGCGTGGCGGGGAGCGGGGTCACGTTCGACCGGGAGAACTACAGCTCGTAGAGCCGCTTCCAGTTTTCGCGGCTGGTCAGCTCGGGCATCGCGCGCTTGTACTGCTCCTGCACCGCGGCGCCTTCCTTGCGGAGGCGGTTGATCACCTTCACGCCGTGCTTGGCAAGGCCGATCATGCGGGCCCGGTCGTACTTGCGGACGCGCACGCCCTCCTGGTTGGCGTCGGTGACCACGGCGGTGTCGAACAGCGCCACGTGCCACCAGTGCGCCTCGTCGGTCGGGATGGCGCCGAGGCCGAAGCGGGTGCGGCCGAGCGCGCGGTCGACGATGCGCTTGAGCAGCACGAGGCGCTGCATGCTGGGCCGCGGCGCGGTGTTGATGATGCCGATGTCGTTCGACGCGATCCCCGGCACGTTCGTCGGGTCGTGGCGCTTGGTCTCCGGGTAGCGGTCCCGGATCTCCTTGATCGCCTTCATCGCGTCGACTCCGCCGTCACGCAGGATCTCCGGGCCTTCGAGGAAGTCCTCGACGGCCTTGATCAGCGTGTGCGACAGGCCGTACTGCATGCCGAGCAGGTAGCGCACGAGCTGGGCCAGCAGCACCCGCGACAGCAGGTTCAGGTTGAACGGGCTGTGCAGCGCCGCGGTGATGATCGAGTTGCGCAGGTTGAAGTACCGGTGCCACTCGTCCCAGTCCTTCCAGTGGAAGTCGGCGTGCCAGACACCGGCGCCGGGCAGCGTCACGGTCGGGAAACCGTGCGCCCGCGCGCGGTAGCTGTACTCCGCGTCGTCCCACTGGAAGAAGAACGGCATCGGGTAGCCGGTCTCCTTGACGACCTCGTACGGGATCAGGCACGACCACCAGCCGTTGTAGCCCGCGTCGAGGCGGCGCTCCTGGCGGTTCGGCTTGCCGGTCTCCTCGTCGACACCGAGCAGGTCGGCGGTCGACAGGCTGTGCTCGACGGGCTGGCCCGGTTCGAGCGTGTTGAGCCTGGCGTACTCGGCGCCGACGTGCAGCTGGTTCGGGTGGAACAGGTTGAGCATCTGGCCGCCGACGATCATCGGGTTGGCCGCGCGGTTGGAGAACGCGGTCATCCTGATCACCAGGTCCGGCTCGAGCAGCACGTCGTCGTCCATGAACAGGACGTTCGCGTGCTCGGTCTCGGTGTGGCCCGCCACCTCGTAGAGGCCGCGGGTGAAACCGCCCGCGCCGCCGAGGTTCGCCTGGGTGATGTAGCGCAGCTTGTCGCCGAGGTCCTTCGCGACCTGCTCGAACCCGGCGCGCGAGTCCACCCGGTCGGTGCCCTGGTCGGCGACGTAGATCGCGTCGAGCGTCTCCAGCGACGACACGTCCGCCGCGAGCGCCTCGAGGTTCTTCATGCAGTCGTCGGCGCGGTTCATCGTGCAGATGGTGACCGCGGTCGGGCGGATCTTCTCCGGCGACTCGACCGTCCAGCGCACCCGCTCCACGGTGAGCTGCTGACCGGCCTCAGTGGACAGATCGAGCCACAGCGCGCCGCCGTCGAGGAACTTGTCGATCTTCGCTTCGAGCGTGACCGTGGCAGCCTTGTCGTTCTCGGCGTCCTGTGCCGCAACGATTCGCGGCTCACCCTCCACATCGGACGCACTGAGCCGCAGGTGACCGGAGCCGCTGACCGTGACGTCCAGCCTGACCTGGCGGACGGTGGTCCAGCGCTGCCAGTAGCTGGCGGGGAACCGGCCGAAGTAGGTGTTGCCGGTGACGCGGGCGGAGGGTTCGAGCACGATGCTGTCGCGACGGCGGGTGACCACGCCTTCGAGCACCTCCGCGTAGAGGTCCTTGGAGACGATCGGCGACGGCCCGGCGTAGAGCCCGCGCTGGGCGAGGAGCCTGCCCTGCGGCGTGCGCTCGGCGAAAGTGGTGTCGTCCGCCTGTTCGCTCGAGGATCCGTTCACGCCGTTGACCGCCTTCACGGTCGACGCGTGCGCCTGACCGGTCGCCGATGGTGCTTTGCCGGGCATGTAGATGTCAGCCTTTCGCGAGTTCCTCGGTCAGCAAACATGCGATAACCGCTTGAGGTGGTGAAGTCTGGGCTCCACGGTAGCCGATATCCACTCGCCGCAGATCATTGCGTCCACCGGCGCCCGGCCGAGTGACGGCATTCTCTACTCCGCGTGACCCTTCGCGGGTGAGGGCGCCCGGAAGATGACCAAGCGCAGCATGACGAAATTGATCAGCGTGCTCATCCCCTGCGCGATCACCCAGGACAGGGCCACCTTCCAGCGGAACTCCGGCAGCACCGCGAGCATCAGGGCGTTCACCCCGACGTTGACGAAGAACGTCACCGTGTAAAGCAGGACGAAGCCGCCGACCTGCGCCATGCCGCCCTTGACGCCACCGGAGAATGTGAAGCGTTTGTTAAGGAAATAGGCGGTGGTGGTGCCCGCGATGAAACTGATCGCTTTCGCGAAGTGCACCCAGAGTCCGGTCTGCAGTAACAGCCAGTAAATACCGGAATCGACCAGGGCGCAGAAGCCGCCGATGAGCACGAAACGGATCAGCTGCCCGACCAATCCGGGGGACTGCCGTTCCTCCGGGGTCACCACAGGGTCCACCGCCGTCACCATGTACCTCGCTGGTCTTGGGAAAGAACTGGCGCGGACAGTGTAGGCGGGCCCGGCGGACACCGCTGCGGGCGGGACGGCACAGGTGGCTACCCTGGATCGGGTGAGCGAAATCCACACCGAGCGCCGTGCGCTGACCGGCTGGGCGCGGACCGCCCCCACCATCGCCGACGTACTGACCACCACGGACGTCGAGGTCATCGCGCGGGCGGTGGCGAGCGCGGGCGAGCGCGGCGTGATCGCCCGCGGGCTCGGCCGCTCCTACGGCGACCCCGCGCAGAACGCGGGCGGCCTCGTCGTCGACATGACCGCGCTGAACCGCGTCCACTCGATCGACACCGGCACCGCGCAGGTCGTCGTGGACGCGGGCGTCAGCCTCGACCAGCTGATGCGCGAGGCACTGCCGCACGGCCTGTGGGTCCCGGTCCTGCCCGGCACCAGGCAGGTGACCGTCGGCGGCGCGATCGCGAACGACATCCACGGCAAGAACCACCACTCCGCGGGCAGCTTCGGCAACCACGTGGTCTCGCTGGACCTGATCACCGCGGACGGGCGGATCCGCACGCTGACCCCGGACGGCCCCGACTCGGAGCTGTTCTGGGCGACCGTCGGCGGCATCGGGCTCACCGGCATCATCGTGCGCGCCACGATCGCGATGACCAGGACCGAGACCGCCTACTTCATCGTCGACAACGACCGCACCGACGATCTCGACGGCACGCTGGAACTGATCAGCGACGGCTCCGACGACGACTACACCTACTCGTCGGTGTGGTTCGACACGATTTCGAAGGGCGCCAAGCTCGGCCGCGGCGCGTTCGCCCGCGGTTCGCTGGCGAAACTCGACGAGCTGCCGCCGAAACTGCGCGCCGAACCGCTGAAGTTCTCCGCGCCGCAGCTCCTGACCGTGCCGGACATCCTGCCGAACGGCCTGATGAACAAGCTGTCGCTGAGCGCGATCGGCGAGTTCTACTACCGGTCGACGCCGAAGCGCGGGCGCGGCGCGATCCAGAACATCACGGCCTTCTACCACATGCTCGACCTGGTCGGGGAGTGGAACCGCGGCTACGGCACCAAGGGTTTCCTGCAGTACCAGTTCAGCACGCCGCTCGGCGCGAACGAGGGGCTGCGGCGGATCGTGGAGAAGGTCGCCCACTCCGGGCACTACTCCGCGCTCAACGTGTTCAAGCAGATGGGCGAGGGCAACCGCGCGCCGCTGTCGTTCCCGCACCCCGGCTGGATGGTGTGCCTCGACTTCCCGATCAAGCCCGGCCTCGGCAGGCTGTGCCAGGAACTCGACGAAGAGGTCCTCGCGATCGGCGGGCGGCTCTACACCGCGAAGGACTCGCGGACCTCGCCGGAAACGTTCGCGCGCATGTACCCGAGGCTCGAAGAATGGCGCAAGGTCCGCGCCGCCGTTGACCCCGAAGGCGTTTTCGCCTCTGACATGAGCCGGAGGCTCGAACTGTGATCGACGCTGTTGGCAACCCCCAGACCCTGCTGCTGCTCGGCGGCACCTCCGACATCGGGCTCGCGATCGCCGAGAAGTACCTCGCCGAGCACCCGCTGCGCGTCGTGCTCGCGGCGCGCCAGACGCCCCGGCTCCAGGCCGCGGTGCAGCGCCTGAAGGACAAGGGCGCCGAAGTGTCCACTGTGGAGTTCGACGCCAAGGACACCGGGTCGCACCCCGGCGTGCTGGACAGGGCCTTCGCCGACGGCGACATCGACGTCACCGTCGTCGCGTTCGGCCTGCTCGGCGACGCCGAAGAGGTCTGGCAGGACCACGCCAAGGCCGTCGAACTGGCCACCGTGAACTACACCGCCGCCGTCTCCGCCGGCGTCGCGCTCTCGGAGAAGCTGAAGAAGCAGGGCCACGGCCAGATCATCGCGCTGTCCTCGGTGGCGGGCGAGCGCGTGCGGCGGTCCAACTTCCTGTACGGCTCCACCAAGGCCGGTTTCGACGGCTTCTACCTCGGCCTCGGCGAGGCACTCGCCCCGTTCGGCGGCCAGGTCACCGTCGTCCGGTCCGGCCAGGTCAAGACGAAGATGACCGAGGGCATGAAGGACGCGCCGCTCACCAGCACCGCGGAGCAGGTCGCCGAGATCTCCGTCGACGCGGCGCGCAAGGGCAAGGAACTCGTGTGGTCGCCGCCGCCGTTCCGGCTCGTCATGTCCGTGCTGCGCCACGTGCCCCGCAAGATCTTCAGGAAACTGCCTCTCTAATATCGGTCGCCGGAATTCGCGCTGCCGGGGCACGCTCCCTGGAAACCACGCTTTCGCCGCTGATCTCCCCGGAACCACCGCGATCCGCGCATCGGCACGGTGACCTTCGGGGAATCTGGCGCCGCATTCTCCGATCTCGCCCGGTTCGGCGGCCGCGGCGGGGTGTCAGCGGGCCAGGTTCAGGAATTCCCGTTGTTCGCGGTCGTAGCGGGTGGTCAGGCCGTGGCCGTAGCGGTCCCACCAGTTCTGGGTGTGCCCCGCCTGGTGCGTCGTGGTGCCGCCGTAGATCTGCCGGTCGTACTCGATGCGCGCGTCGTGGAAGCGCTGCTGGAAGTCCTCGGGGGTCATTCCCCGCAGCGCGCCGATGGTGTCCTGGGAGAGGGTGCCGCTGCGGGTGATGCCGTCGCCTGCCATGTGGTTCAGGATCGCCTGCACGCCACCGGCACCGCGCAGGTGCGCGCCCGACATGACCGCGGCCTGCGCGCCGGGGTCGGAGAAGTTCAACGCGCCGGCCTGCCTCGCGCGCTCGGTCATCAGCTCGGCGACTACGGCGTGCTCCTGCGCGCTCCCCACGCCGTACTGCCGCCGCGCGGCCATGATCTGGTCGTAGCCGTTGTGCATGTTCTCGCGGAAGCCGTACGCCTCGCGGACCCCGCCCTGCTCGCCGCCGGTCCCTTCCGATGCCATGATCGAGTCGACCACACGGGAGTCCAAAGTGGCCGGTCGGCCGCCGCCGTATCCCTGTGCCGTCGCGGTGTCGGCGGTTTCGTAGCCGTTCGCCGCGGCGTCCACATGGGAGCTGATGTCCTCGATCAGCGACACGAACTTCCCCAGCCCGCCGACGAGCTGCTGCCGCAGCGACGCGTTCGCGCCCGCGACACCGCCGCCGATCCCGGCGAACGCGAGCGCGTCGATCACCAGCGACTCCAGGTCGTTCGTCACGGACGAGGCCGCGGAGTTCAGGTCCTTCACCGTGTTCGAAACGGAACGGACGACGTCGGGCTCGACGCGGTAGCTTCCGGTGGGCACGGCACGCTCCTCTCAACCGGGGAGTTTCGAGGATTCCCCACCGGGCGCGCCCGCGCGGACGGCCGAAATACCCACTTGCCGCCATCAACCGATCGGCCGATGCCGGTCCACCGGCGCGTGGATGTGCCGCACCGCGCCACCGGGGCACGCTCGTGACCGTGACCGCACCAGGGGAAACCAGGCAGACGATCGTGGCCGTGCTGGTGGACGTGGTGCTGCCGCTCGCCTGCTACTACGCGTTGCGCGCGTTCGACGTCAGCGAGACGACGGCGCTCGTGGTGAGCGGCTTGCCGCCCGCGCTGCGCGTCGCCGCGACCTTCGCGCGGACCAGGCGGCTCGACGCCATGGGCCTGTTCGTGGTGCTCCTGGTGCTGCTCAACCTCGGCACCGCGGCGATCACCGGTGACGCCAGGCTGCTCCTGGTCCGCGGCGGCTGGCTGAGCCTGCTGGTGGCGGGCTGGCTGCTCGGCAGCCTGGTCCTCGGCGGCCGCCCGGTCACCTACCTCGCCTGCCGCTCGCTGCTGCCGGGCAAGGCGGGCCACCTCGACCACCTGTGGGAGACCCGCGCGTCGTTCCGGCGGATCTGGCGCCTGCTGACCGTGCTCTGGGGCGGCGCCACCCTGCTCGGCTGCGCCCTGAACATCGTCGCCGCCTATACGCTGCCCGTGGACGTCGTGCCCGCGCTCGACACCGGCTGGCACATCGGTTCCTTCGTCGTGCTGCAGATCGTCACCCAGATCCTGCTCCGCGGCGAAGGCACCCTTGGCGAACTCTGGCACTCACCCAAACCCAGCCACCCGACCGACCAGCCCACTTGACCGGCCTCGCCCACCTACCGTCCGCGCCGAAGGCCCGCGCCATGGCAGTGCGGGTTCTGACGACCGATGAACAACACAGGAGTTCACGTGAGCATCACCATTCCCCCGGCCGGTGAGTACACGATCGACCCCGGCCGGTCCGCCGTCACCTTCGCGACGCGGCACTTCTTCGGCCTCGGCGGTGTCCGCGGCAGCTTCGGGCTCGCCAGCGGGCGGCTCACCGTGGCGGAACCCGTCGAGGAGAGCACCGTCGCGGCCGCGATCGACGCCGGCAGCTTCAAGACCGGCAGCGGCGCGCGTGACCGGGTGGTCAAGTCCAAGCAGTACCTGGAATCCGAGCGGTTCCCGGAGATCCGGTTCGCCTCGGCCGGTGTCCGCGAGCAGGACGGCGAATGGGTGCTCGACGGCACGCTCACCGTCAAGGACTCGACGCAGCCGGTGCGCCTCACCGTGGACGAGGTCGCGGCCGAAGCCGGGACCATCACCGCCCACGCGCACGTCCGCATCGACCGCTACGCGTTCGGGGTCACCGCGCAGAAGGGGATGACCGGCCGTCACCTCGACCTGGCACTGGACATCACCGCGGTGCCCGCCTGACCCACGCCGCTTGCTCATCGGCACCCGCGGCTCCAGGTACCGGCCGGGCCGGATCCGCGGTCGATTCGGCGACGCCGATTCCGCCGGAAGTCAGCAGCAGTGCGCGTTGCGCTCGCACATAAGGCATCGGGACCACACCAGCGGGCAACTTTTCCCTCGCGCCGCGGCAAAGTGACCGTGCTGCCCAGCGTCCGCCGTTCGTCGCGGAGGTAGTTCCCCGCTTTACCTTCCCCGTGCTTCAGGTACCGGGGTCAGCCGAGGGAACGCGACCATTCGTCGAAGAGCAGGTCGACGTGGTGCTCGTGGTACCTGGCGATGTCGAAGACGTGCACGGACTTGGTCCAGGCCCCGTCGGAATCCGGTTCGAACTCGTCCTCGGCCGCCTTGGCCTCCTTGGCGAGGTGCTCCAGCACGACCGCGCCGTCCGCCGCGATCGACCGCACCTGGCAGGGCCGTCCCCGGTACTCGGCGCGCGTGGTCACCTCGGCCAGCCTCGTGCAATCGGCCACCGGCACCCTGGCCGACCACCGCTCGCGGGCACTGTCCCATGTGAACCGTTCCGGGTCCGGATTTCGCTTACCCGCAACGGAAAGCCCGATGTAGCCCTCGTGCGGGTACGCGTCCGCCTGGTACTCCACTTCGGACAGTGTGGCGAGCAGGCCGGTGCGCGGGCGCTCCTGCACCGCGACCGGCCGCGGCCTGCGCTGCCCGGTGCCGGCGAAGGTCTCGTCGCGCCACCGGGTGAAGAGCAGGTCGCCCTGCTTCTCGTAGTAGTCGCGCAGTTCGGTCACCGCGACGTTCTTGTAGTACTCGTACTTGTTCTCCTGGATGAACCCGTTGCCGGTGGCCCAGAGCCCGTCCCACTCCGCGTACATGATGTGCGCCGACCCGGCGTCGTTGATCGTGCCGACCAGCACGCTGTGCCCGCGGTAGCTCGCGTACACGTCCACGGAGAAGACCCGCGAACACCGGTCCGCGGGCACCGTCCCGAGCCACTGCGCCTCGGCGTCGTCCCAGTCGTAGAGCGCCGGATCGGGATTGCCGGCCTGGCGCGAGTTCAGCCGCACCAGATCGGCACCGGGGCCGTAGGACGCTTCGTGCAGAACACCGTCGACGAGCGCGAAAGTGCCACGACGGTACGCGGGATAGCTCATGGCTTCCTTACTTCCCGGCCGCTTTCCCCGACGGAACAAAAACACCACACCCGGGACTCACTTGAGCGACAAGATAGTACAGACGACGCCCTGTGGCAGTCTCGCGCCCGCGAACGAATGCTCACCGTGCGTCACCACGAGCGGTATCCCAGAACCGCGGATCGGGCGAAAAGATCGAACCGTGGCGCTTTTGCGTGGAGTTTTACCAGGTAGATCGGCGCCCGTAACACCATTTGCGAGCGGGCTTCCCTAACATTGGGTCAGTGGCCACCAAAGATCAGTCTCCCGCGCGCAGATGGGGCGTGGCCGCACTCGGCCTGATCTCCGCACTCGCGTCCGTCCTGTTCGTGCTGGTTCCGGTGGACCAGAACGTCACCACCTACGAATGGCCGTCGCAACCCGGTGCCCAGGGCACCGCACTGCCGATGTACCCGTACCAGCCGGAGCGCTTCGACGCCCGGTTCGACTGCGCGCAGCCCGCCGACGCGCTGGTGCTCTCGACCGTGCCGCCCGGCCCCGGCACTGGCGAAGCGGGATCCCCGCCCGGACTCGTCGTGCGCACCGCGAACGGCACGGTCACCGTCAGCCTCGACGGCACGCCGCTGGCGAGCAGGCCGCTCGCGCCGTCCTGCCAGTGGACGGTCCACGCCGACGAAACCGGCACCACGGTCGCGGTGGACGGCACCCCGATCGGGCACAGCGGGAAACGGCCGGACGTCAACAGCCTCTTCACCGGTTCGCCGAGCGCGGCCACCCACGTCACCGTCGTCGGCGACACCCGGTTCGACACCGGCGCCACCGGGTTCAAGATCGCGCTCGGCGCGCTCGCCGCGGTGTGCCTGCTCGCCGCGCTCGCGCTTACCCGGCACTGGGACACCCGGTTCGCCCGCCGCGCGCGCCTCCTGCCGCGCCGCTGGTGGCGGCCGCGCGCGGCCGATCTCGTGGTCACCGCGGTGCTCGCGGTGTGGGCGGTGATCGGCTCGCTCACCGTCGACGACGGCTACATCAGCACCATGCTGAAGGCCCGCCCCGACAGCGGGTTCACCGGCAACTACTTCCGCTGGTTCAACGCGCCGGAGGCGCCGTTCGGCTGGTTCTACGAGGTGTACCACTGGCTGACGCTGATCAGCCCCGCGCAGCTCTTCCTGCGGCTGCCGTCGGTGCTGCTCGGGCTGCTCGCCTGGGGCATGCTCGACCGGCTTCTGCTCCCCCGGTTCCTGAGCGCGTCCCGCGGTTCCCGCCGGTGGGCGCGCTGGGCGTGCGTCGCGCTGTTCCTCGTCTGGTACCTGCCCTACGACGTCGGGCTCCGGCCGGAGCCGTTCATCGTGGTCGGCTCGCTGGCCGTGTTCGCACTCGTCGAGCGGGCGCTCGCGACCAGCGCGGTCGCTCCGCTCGCCACCGGCATCGTCGTCGCGGGCGCCACGGTCGCGGTGACGCCGACCGGGATCGCCGCGTTCCTGCCGTTCGTCGCCGGGATCGGCGGGATCATCCGGCTGCTGCGCCGCCGCCGCGACCAGTCGTGGCTCGGGCTCCTCGCCCTGCTGCTGGCCACCGGCGCGAGCGCGCTGCTGCTGATGTGCTACGACCAGACGCTCGCGACCGTGCTCGACGCCACGCGGGTCCGCACCGCGATCGGGCCGGACTTCGACTGGCAGCGCGAAATCGGCCGGTACGCCACCCTGCTCGATCCGAGCGTGGTGGAGGGCGCGCTGAACCGGCGCGTGCCGATGCTGCTGATGCTGTTCAGCATGGCCGTGCTCGGCGCGCTGCTGATCAACCACCGGGTACCGGGGCTCGTCGAGTCGGCGACGCGGCGGCTCGTCGTCTCCAGCGGCCTCTACCTCGTCGCGCTGATGTTCACCCCGACGAAGTGGACGCACCACTTCGGCGCGCTCGCCGGGTTCGGCGCCCTGCTCACCGCGCTGCTCGTGCACACCGTCGCCAAGGGCGCGCTGCGCTCGGTGTGGGCGCGCTCGGTCAGCCTCGCGCTGCTCGCCGGGGTGGTGGCGCTGGCCGTCTCCGCGCCGAACCGCTGGTGGTACGTCTCCGCGCTCAACGTCCGCTGGGTCGACGAGGCGCCGACCGCGCGCGGCTACCTGGTCGGCAACCTGGTGCTGGTCGCCGGGCTCGCGATCGCCGCGGCAGGCGGGGTGATCGGCACCTGGCGCACCTCCGGCGGCAGGCCGGCGGACCAGCGGGCGCTGCGGTGGCTGCCTTCGTCGGGCTGGCTCATCGTCGCGGTGGCGATCGTGGTCGTGGTGGCCGAGGTCGGCACGATGGCGCAGGCCGTGACCGTGCGCTGGCACTCCTACAGCATCGGGCGGGCGAACCTCGCGTCGCTGACCGGCACCGGCTCGTGCGGGATCGAGGACTGGCTCGAGGTCGAACCCGACGTCGGCGCGAGCGTGCTCCACCCGGTCGCGGGCTCCCCGCCCGCGGCACTGGGCGGGCTGCTGGCCAACGCGGGCTTCCCCGCTTCCGCCGCGCCGCAAGCGCCGTACGGCACCGACGCCGAGCATCCCGTCTGGGGCAGCTACCGGGCCCCGAAGACGACCGGCACGGCCAGTTCGGCGTGGTACGCGCTCCCGTCGGCGCTGAACGACCCCGCCAGGCCGCCGCTCGTCGTGACGAGGGCGGGCACGGGCAGGGTGACCGTCCTGCTGGAATTCGCCCGCGCCGACGGCTCGCCGGTGTCCACCGTCGACATCGGCGGCCGGACGGGCGGCGCGTGGAAGGACGCGCGCGTCGACACCGCGGAGCAGGCGGCGGGCGCCGACCGCGTCCGCGTCGTCGTCAAGGACGACGACCCCGGCGACGGCTGGCTCGCCTCGACCGCGCCCCGGTTCCCGGAGGTCGTGCCGTCCACGGCCCTCGTGCCCACCGGTGAACCGGTCGTGCTGGACTGGGTCAACGGGTTCGTGCTGCCCTGCCGGAAACCGGTTTCGCTCGGCGGCGGGATGATCCTCCCGGCGCGGTACCGGTTCTCACCGGGACCGGACAGCGCCAGCCTCGCCGGGGTGTCCTACGCGACCGGTGCCGGCGGGCCGTACGCGCCGCTGCTGCAGCTCGCGCGCGAACGCGTCGTGCCGACGTACCTGCGCGGGGACAAGCTCCGCGAGCCGGTCACGGTGATCCGGTTCGACTACCTGGCCCCGATGAACGGCGTGCGGGTCACCCACGGCGTCCGCAGCCGAAGCGGCCTGGAACGGGGCCCGGCGCTCATCGACCCGATGCCCTGAAGGCGCCCTTGAGGATCTGACGCCGTGAAGGACGCCTTCGGGGCAGGAAAAAGGGCCCGCTTCGCGAGGAAGCGGGCCCTTTCCGGAAGAAGATCAGCTCACGTAGTAGGAGACCACCAGGGTGCCGATCCAGAGGAGGCCCAGGATCTGCAGGACGCGGTCGCGCAGGACCAGTTCCTCCGGCTCGCCCGCGTTGCCGCCGTCGACGTCCACGGCGTACCGCAGGATCGCGACGACGAACGGGATCATCGAGAGCACCGGCCACACCGAGCCGTCGGCGTGCTCCTTCAGCTCGAACGCCCACAGGCCGTAGGACATGATCACGATCGCGGCCGAGGTGGCCCAGACGAACCGCAGGTAGCTCGCCGAGTACTTCTTCAGCGAAGCGCGGATCTTCGCGCCGGTCCGCTCGAACAGCATGATCTCGGCGTACCGCTTGCCGGCCACCATGAACAGCGAGCCGAACGCGGTCACCAGCAGGAACCACTGCGACAGGCCGATACCCGCCGCCGCGCCGCCCGCGATCGACCGCATCAGGAACCCGGAGCCGACGATCGCGAGGTCCACCACCGGCTGGTGCTTGAGCCCGAAACAGTACCCGAGCTGCACGGCCTCGTACACGCCGAGCACGATCGCCAGTTCCGGCCTTGCCAGGAACGAGATCCCCATCCCGACGCCGAAGAACAGCACCGCCGCGACGTAGGCGAGCGGCACCGGGACGATGCCGGCGGCGATCGGCCGCTTCCGCTTCTTCGGGTGCGCGCGGTCCGCTTCGACGTCGATCGCGTCGTTGATCAGGTACACCGACGAGGCCACCAGCGAGAACGCGATGAAGGCGATCAGCGCGTCGGTCAGCACGTCGACGTTGCTGATCTGCTTCGCGGTGAAGGGCGCCACGAAGACCAGCACGTTCTTGACCCACTGGCGGGGCCGCGCGGTCTTCAGCACGCCCAGTGCGATGCGCACCGGGCCGCGCTTCACCGGCGACGGGTCATCAGCGCCTTCGGCCTCGGTGGCCGCCGCGGCCCCGGTGACCTCACTGGTCTCCGTGGCTTCAGCGGTCTCCGTGACCTCAGCGGTCTCCGTGACCTCAGCGGCCTCCGTGACCTCGGTGGCCTCAGTGGACTTCTCGGGCTCCTTCGCGGCCGCCGAAGTCTCGGTCTTGCTGGTGGACTCGCTCACTACCTGCTCCGCTTGTTGCGTGACATGAACCGGCGAAGGACACCGCCGACAGCCCCGCCGAGTGCGGCCCCCGCGAGCACGTCGGTCGGGTAGTGCACGCCGAGCACGAGCCGGGAAGCCAGCATCGGCGGGACCAGAACGGGCACCAGGTTACGCCCGGTCAGTCCCGAGTAGAGCACCGCCGCCGCTGTCGTGGACGTGGCGTGCGAGGACGGGAAGCTCAGCTTGCTCGGCGTGCCGACGAGGACCTCGACGCTCGGGTCGTCCGGCCGGGGCCTGCGGACCACGCGCTTGACCGCGATCGAGGCCGCGTGCGCGCCGACGACGCCGAAGGACGCGGTGAGCCATTCCTTCCGGCGCGGCTTGTCGAGTGCCGCGCCGACCAGGCCCGCGGCGAACCAGCCGATGCTGTGCTCGCCGAAGTGCGACATCCCGCGTGCCGCCTTCACCGTGCCCGGGCGCTTCAGCACGCCCTGGACCCGGGAAAGGACCTTCACCTCGGCCGCGGCCTCGGCGGCTGTGATGTCCCCGGGGACCTCCCCGGCGTTCTCCGCCGACTCAAGCATCGAGCGACCCGTCGAGCGGGGCGCCGTCGGTCAGGTGCGGGGCGATCTTGTTGTCGAACACCGAAAGCGCCGACCCGATCGCCATGTGCATGTCGAGGTACTTGTAGGTGCCGAGGCGGCCGCCGAAGAGCACGTTGCGCTCCTTGGCCTCGACCTTGGCCAGCTCGCGGTACTGCTCCAGCATCGCCCGGTTGTCCGGGGTGTTGATCGGGTAGTACGGCTCGTCGTTTTCGTCGGCGAACCGGGAGTACTCGCGGACGATGACCGTCTTGTCCTTCGGGTAGTCCCGCTCCGGGTGGAAGTGCCGGAACTCGTGGATCCGGGTGAACGGCACGTCCGCGTCGTTGTAGTTCATCACCGAGGTGCCCTGGTAGTCACCGGTCGGCACGACCTCGCGCTCGAAGTCGAGGGTGCGCCAGCCGAGCCTGCCCGCGGAGTAGCCGAAGTAGCGGTCCAGCGGCCCGGTGTACACGGTCGGCGTGCCTGCCGGGATCGCGTCGCGGACGTCGAAGTAGTCGACGTTCAGCCGGATTTCGATGTTCTCGTGCGCGGCCATCTTCTCCAGCCACGCGGTGTAGCCGTCGACCGGCAGGCCCTCGTAGGTGTCGTTGAAGTACCGGTTGCTGAACGTGTACCGCACCGGCAGCCTGGTGATGATGCTGGCGGCCAGGTTCTTCGGGTCGGTCTGCCACTGCTTGGCGTTGTAGCCCTTGATGAACATCTCGTACAGCCGGCGCCCGATCAGCGAGATCGCCTTTTCTTCGAGGTTCCGCGCGGTGTCGGTGTCGTACTCGCTGGCCTGCTTGGCGATCAGCTCGCGCGCCTCGTCCGGGCTGTGCGACTTGCCGAAGACCTGGTTGATCAGCGCCAGGTTCATCGGGAACGAGTAGACCTGGTCACCCGCCTTGGCGAACACGCGGTGCTGGTAGTCGGTGAAGTCGGTGAACTGGTTGCAGTAGTCCCACACCCGCTTGTTGGAGGTGTGGAACAGGTGCGCGCCGTAGCTGTGCACCTCGATCCCGGTCTCCGGCTCCACCTCGGAGTAGGCGTTACCGCCGATGTGGTGTCGCCGCTCCAGGACGAGGACCTTTTTCCCCAGCTGGGTGGCGGCCCGTTCGGCCACGGTCAGACCGAAGAAACCGGAGCCGACTACGATCAGGTCGTAACCGGCGAAATCGTCTTCAGTAATCTTTGCGGGGTTCGTGTGCGCGCTCACGGGCGCTCAGGGTACCGACGTGCTCCGGGCGCACTGCACCGCCCATGACATTAACCCGCCAACCGACCCGTAGGAAGCCGTGCCAACACCAGATGAGTTCTGGACCTACAGCAGCACGATCGGTGTCTACCTGCTCGTGCTGGTGGTCCCGGGCGGCCTGGTTGGCTTCGCCGCCGGCCTCCGCGGCTGGACGCTCGCCGGCCTCGCCCCGCTGCTGACCTACACCGCCACCGGCCTCGCCGGGCCGTGGCTGTCCTCCGCAGGGCTGCCCTACAACGTCGCCACCGCCGCGGCGTCGACGGTCGTGCTCGCCGGGATCGCCTTCGGCGTGCGCAAGCTCGCCGAAGCGCGCGGCTGGGTGTCGGCCACCGAGGACCGCCCGCCGGTCGAGTGGACCAGGGGCGCGCACCTCGCGGTCGCCGCGTGCGTCGTGGTGGCCACCGCGCTGTCGATCTACGTGGTGCTCTCGGCGACCGGCGGCACGAACGCGGTCTTCCAGCGCTGGGACACGGTGTTCCACGCCAACGGCATCCGCTACATCGCCGACACCGGCGACGGCGGCCTGTTCGGGATGAGCACGGTCAACTACTACGAGCCGGGCGGCGCGCTGTTCTACCCGAACGCCTACCACCTGGTCGCGGCGCTGGTCTACAACCTGTCCGGGGCGAGCATCCCGGTGGTGCTCAACGCGGTGACGGTCCCGGTGGCCGGCATCTTCGCGCTGTCGATGGTGGCGATGGTCCGGCAGTTCGGCGGCCGGGCGATGCTCGCGGGCAGCACCGCGCTGATCGCCGCGACGGCCACCACCGGCGCCTACGAATCGGTGTCGAGCGGGCTGCTGCCGTTCGCGCTCGGCATCGTGCTGACGCCGCTGGCGGCGCTGGTGCTGCAGCGGTTCCTGGAGCGGCCGGGCGTCGACACCGCGAGCGTGCTGGCGATCAGCGCGGCGGGGCTGCTCGCGTCGCATTCGAGCTGCCTGTTCGGCGGCATCCTGTTCGCGCTGCCGGTGCTGATCCAGCGCTGGTGGCGGCGCGAGGGCAAGGCGGGGCGCGACCTGCTGTGGCTGCTGCCGACCGGGCTCGCGGCCGCGGTGCTCGCCGCCCCGATGGTGCTGGGCGCGATCGGGTTCACCTCGGGCGCCTACCCGTACAAGCCGTGGGCGTCGGGGATCCCGGTGCCCTCCGCGCTCGGGCAGCTGCTGACCTTCCGCCAGGTGCTCGACCAGCCGCAGCTGTGGCTCGCCGGGCTGCTGGTCGTCGGCATCGTGCTGATCCCGACGCTGGGCCGGATGCGCTGGATCGGGGTGGCCGCGGTGCTGCTGTCGGGGATCTTCGTGCTGGTGGCGTGCTTCGGCGCGCAGTCGTTCGTCGTCGCGTTCTCGCGGCCGTGGTGGAACGACCGGTTCCGGCTGATGGCGCTCGCCGCGATCCCGCTGATCCTGCTCGCCGGGCACGGGCTCGCGGAGCTGCAGCGGCTGGTGTCGAGGGCCGTCGCGAACCTGTCGTGGGTGAAGCTGCGGCCGCGGCTGCCCGCCACGCTCGGGCTGACCACGGCGGTCGTGATGGTCGCCGGGCTGGCCGTGGTGACGAACGGGTTCTACACCGCGGCGAACGCGACCGCGGTGGCCTACGCCTACCACAACGGGCCCGCCTCCGAGCACCGCGAGCCGCCGGTCACCCGCGACGAGATAAACGCGATGCTGGAGCTCGGGAAGATCGCCAAGCCGGGCGAGATGGTGCTGAACGACCGGCTCGACGGCACCGCGTGGGTGTACGCGATCGCGGGCGTGCGGCCGGTCGCGGGCAACTACGACCCGGGGGTGCCGCCGAAGGACGCGGCGTACCTGACCGACCACTTCCGCGAGTACGCCTCGAACCCCGAGGTGCGGGCCGCGGTGCGGCGCCTGAACGTCGGCTACGTGCTGCTCGGCACCGGCACCATCGAGCGGGAGCCGGTGCGGGTGCGCGGGCTGGGCCTGACCGATCTCGACCACCGCGGCTTCCTGCGGGTCGCCTACCGCAACCCCGGCGCGGTCATCTACGAAATCACCCGCTGACGCTGACGCGAAAAGAGGGCGCCTTCACCGCGAAGGCGCCCTCTTTTCCGTCATTCTCCTTGCAGGCCAGGGAGAATCTCGTCGGCGACGCGTTCGAGCGTCGCCTCACGGCCTTCGTAGTGACCGCTCGACCGCGGCCAGTGCGCCACCACGTCGGTGAAGCCGAGTTCGGCCGCGCGCCCCGTCGCATCCACGAAAGCGTCCACACTGGACAGTGAGAACACCGGCGCCGCGTCGAGGCTGAGGCAGGTGTTGATGGTCGCCTTGTCCCGGCCCGCTTCCGCGAGCTTCTCGTCGAACTTGGCTGCCAGCTCGGCGACGTTCTTCCACCACTGCTCGAGATCGTCGGCCTTGACGCCGGTGGTCACCCAGCCGGTGCCGTGGCGCGCCGCCAGCCGCATCGTGCGGGGCCCGTTCGCGGCCACCATGAACGGGATGCGCGGCCGCTGCACCGGGCCGGGCAGGTTCCGCGCCCCCTTCGCCGCGTAGTACTCGCCGCGGTGGTCGTAGCCGTCCGTGGTGAGCAGCCCGTCGAGGGCGTCCACGAACTCGACGAACCGGTCCGCGCGCTGCTTCGCGCTCAGCTCGGGCCCGCCGAGCACCTGGCCGTCGTAGCGGGCCGAGTCGACGCCCGCGCCGATCCCGAGCAGCAGCCTGCCGTCGGAGATGTCGTCGAGGGTGATCAGCTCGCGCATGAACGACACGGGGTGCCGGAACACCGGCGACGCGACGAACGTGCCGAGCCGGATTCTGCTCGTCACGGTCGCGGCCGCGGTCAGGGTCGGGACCGCGCTGAACCACGGACCGTCGACCAGGTCTCTCCAGCCGAGGTGGTCGTAGGTCCAGGCGTGGTCGAAGCCGTATTCCTCGGCCGCACGCCATTTGGGCTCGGCGGCCCACCAGCGGTCTTCGGGAAGGATCACTATGCCAACGCGCACGGCGCCAAGGTAGTGGTCGTCACCGGCACACCGCAGAACGGGCATGCTCGGGAACAATGGACGGCGTGGACAAACCCCGCTTGATCGCCTCCGACGTCGACGGCACCCTGCTCAGCCCGCTGGAGAAGCTCACCGGCCGCACCCTCGCCGTGATCGGGCGGGCGCTGGCCGACGAAGTGCCGTTCGTGCTCGCCAGCGGCAGGCCGCCGCGGTGGATCCCGGCCGTCGCCGACGTCGCCGGGCTCACCGGATACGCGGTGTGCGCGAACGGGGCGGTGCTCTACGACATCGCCGCGGACGAAATCGCCGACGTGCACGGCCTGCTCGAGCCCGTCCTGCTGCACGACCTCGCCGACGCGCTGGACCAGGCACTTCCCGGGTGCAGGCTGGCCGCCGAACGCGTCGGCAGGAAGGCCGTCGACCCGGACGTCCGCAACTTCGTGATCGAGCCGGACTACCACAACCCGTGGGGTGACGGGGAGGGCGTGACCTACCCGCGCGCGGAGATACTGGGCCACCCGGCGGTCAAGCTGCTCGTCAGCAAGCGGGGCATGAACTCCGACGAGATGGCCCGCGCCGCGCGCGAGGTCCTCGGTGAAGCCGTCGACGTGACGTTCTCCACCGGTGCCGGGCTGATCGAGGTCGCCGCCCACGGTGTGACGAAGGCCACTGGCCTCGCCGACGTCGCGGAGCGCTTCGGCGTGGCCGCCGACGAGACCATCGCGTTCGGGGACATGCCGAACGACATCGAGATGCTGCGCTGGGCAGGGCACGGGGTGGCGATGGCGAACGCGCACCCCGCGGTGCTCGACGTCGCCGACGAAATCACCGCGCCCAACGGCGAAGACGGCGTCGCGCAGGTCCTCGAACGCTGGTTCTGACCCGGGAGCACCGCGGCGGCCCCGCGGCGCGCGGCATGGTGCTGCTGACGGACCCCCACCTCGACCTCCGCAGGAGCATCCTCCAGGGGCGTGGTGAGCGGGTCAGGGCAGGCACGGGCCCACCCGGTGCGTGCACCCGGAGGGGTCAGCGCGGGGCTTCGGCGGGGGTGGGGGCGGTGCCGCCGAGGTGCGCGGGCAGCCACCAGCGCTCCTCGTCGGACGACGGCTTTTCCGGGTAGTCGGCTTGGATCCTGTCGAGCAGCGCGCCCATCCTCGTGCGCAGCTCGGCCGTCGCCGCCTCGCAGTCGTCGTCGGCGGACGGGTGCAGCGGCTCGCCCGCGAGGATGGAGATCGGCACGTGCCGCTTCGTCAGGGTGCGCGGGCGCCCCTTCGTCCACAGGCGCTGCGTGCCCCACAGCGCCATCGGCACCACCGGGACGCCCGCCTCGGCGGCCATCCGCACGGCGCCGGTCTTCAGCTCCTTCACGGTGAACGACTGGCTGATCGTCGCCTCCGGGAAGACGCCGACGACCTCGCCCGCCTTCAGCCGCTCGACGGCCTCCTCGTACGACGCGAGGCCCGCCTTCCGGTCCACCGGGATGTGGTGCATGCCGCGCATCAGCGGGCCCGCGATCCGGTTCTCGAAGATCTCCTGCTTCGCCATGAACCGCACGAGCCGCTTCGACGGGTTCGCGCCGAGGCCGCAGAAGACGAAGTCCAGGTAGCTGACGTGGTTGCAGGCGATCACCGCGCCACCGGTGGCCGGAATGTGCTCGGTTCCCGCCACCCGCAGCCGGTTGTCCAGTACGCGGAACATGAGCTTCGCCGTCCAGATGACGGGCGGGTAAACGAGATCAGCCATGCGGCAAGGCTACGGGACCGTAGGTTGGGTGCGGCTGAATCGCGCCGAGGGTCACCCGGGGCACGGCAGGTAGTCGAATCGCGGGTCGGCGTCGAGGTCCGCGATGAACCGCGCCGCCAGCTCGCTCCTCGGGTACAGCGCGACCCACTGGCCGGTGCCGGTGCGCTTGAAGGTGGCCACCTGGTAGCGGCCCGCGTAGACCGGGTCCATCGCGCAGCGCTGGCGCGCGGTGAACCCCTCGGCAGGCACCGCGAGCACCGGGCTGCGCAGGTTCACCACGTACTCGTGGTCGACCTTGAGCGGCCCGTCCGCGGTGGTCACCGCGGTACCGGTGCGCGCGATGTGGTCGTCGGTGCGGCCGAGCTCGTCGATCACCACCACGCCGGTGCCCGCCCAGTACGCCAGCGGGCCGCCCCCGTAGGCGGCGATCACCGATCCCGGCGGCATGCGCTCGCCGAGCCACGAGCCCAGTTCGGCGAGCTCGGCGGTCCGCGCGCGGCCCGCGTCGATCCGGGGCAGCAGTTCGCCGCTCTCCACCGACACCACCAGCGACACGCCGCACAGGCCGAGCGCGACGGCGGGCACCACGCGGCGCGACGAAAGCGTCCGGCGCGGCGTCTCGTCGCCGTCCTTCGCGAGGAGCCCGCAAGCGGCCGCGGCGGCGACCGCGAGCAGCGGCGGCACCGGAGCCAGCAGCCGCCAGGCCGGGACCGCCTCGCCGCCCATCGCGACCGCGGCCACGACGAACCCGATCGCGACCGAGAGCACGAGCCACACCAGCGAACGCGCCGCGGCCGTCGTCTTCGCGTCCCGCCGCCCGGCGAGCGCCGCGACGGCACCCAGCGCGAGCAGCAGGAAACCCTGGTGCACCAAGGAAAACCCGGACAGGTAGTGCCAGCCCGCGGCGAACTGGTCGCCGACGGGCAGGCCGAGGCGCACCGCGACCGAATCGGGCACGAGATGCCCGTAGTAGGTCACGCGCCACGCCGTCCACGGCACCACCAGCACCAGCGCGCCGAGCGCGAACGCGCCCGGCGCCCACCAGCTCGACCGGCCCCTCGCCGCGGAGACCAGCAGCCAGCCGACCGCGACCAGTGCGAACACGATGCCGTCCGGCCGCGTCATCACCGCCATCGCCACGAGCACGCCGCCGACCACCGGGCGGCGGCACGCGAGCGCCAGCGCGACCGAGAGCACCAGCAGCACGAACAACCCGGTTTCGGTGCCCGAGGTGCCGTGCGCGGCGAGCCCGCCCGCGCCCGCGGTGAGCACGGCCGCGGCGACGCCGAGTGCGGGCTCCTCCCGCCCCGCCGCCGCGACGATCCGGTTCACCAGCACGAAGGCGACGATCACGGCGGCGAGCGTGCACAGCACGCCGAGCACCGAAGCCGCCGTCACGATGTCCGCGCCGAACACCGTCTTGAGCAGCGAGAGGAGCACCATCCACAGGAAGTTGCCGTAGCCCTCGACCCGTTCACCGGTGTTGAACACCGCGCCCCGGCCGTCGGAGATGTGCAGCGCGTACCGGAACGTCACGTAGGCGTCGGCCGCGACGGCGCGGAAGAGCAGCTGGTGCAGCAGCGAAAACGCGAGCGTGAGGGTCAGCGCGCCGGTCCGCCACGCCTTGTCGGCGTTGATCTTCGGCCACGCCGCCACCACGAGCGCGGCGAGCACGAACCAGCCGGCGACCAGGACCGCGACCACCTGAGCCCCCTCACCGGAAACGGAATGCCGCCCCCAGTATCACCGGCGGATGCACGTGAATCCGGGCAGGGTACCTACGGCGTGGTGCTCTCCAGCGCGGTGCGGTCGAGGCGGTAGATCTTCACGGTGCCCGCGGTGAACACCTCGGACAGGCCGGGCAGGCCGTCGAGGTGCTGCAGGCCGGGTGCGAGCGTGAAGGTCGGCTTGCCGAGCCAGTTGTTCGGCGCGCCCGGCCCGGCGCCCATCGTCGGCGCCTCCGAGTCGGTGTAGACGTAGGCGACGTTGAGCGACAGCAGGATCTGCCGGATCTTCGGGTCGCTCGGGTAGTCGCGGAACGACTTGAGCAGCTCGTAGGTGTAGGGCGCCTGGATCGCGCCGAGCGTCACCACGTTCACCACCGGCACGTCGTCGGCGACGTAGGAGTAGGTGGAGCCGTCGTTGGCGCTGTTCATCACGCGCTCGCCCGGTTTGACGTGCGCCTTGAGCCAGTCGGCCGCCTTGCGGTCGTCGTCGTTGACGCGGACGAACTCCGGGGCGGCGTAGCGCTGCGCGACGATCTTGGCGTTCATGTGCTCGTACTGGCGCGAGGCCCCGAGCAGGTAGCCCACGAGGATCAGCCCGGCGAGCACGGCCGCGGGCATTGCGGGCTTGCGCAGCGCGCTCGCGAAGGCCGGGAGGCGCTCCCACTTGGCGGCGAGCTTCGCCGCGCCGATCGCGAGGAACACGACGCCGAGCGCGGCCAGCAGCGGCACGAACAGCGACACGTGCGCCTGGATCCGCACGTAGGACTTGTAGAACGCGGACCCGATCAGCGAGCCGACGCCGCTGGTGGGGCTGACCTTGAAGTCGACGCTGACGAACAGCCAGAACAGCCACATCGCGAGCGCGCCCCACGCGCGCCGCGTCATCAGGACCGCGGCGACGCCGAGCAGCGCGAGCAGCCCGGCGGCGAGCTGCGCGTAGCCCTGCTTCGGGTCGAAGTAGCCGCCGTAGCTGAGCACGAGGTTGGTGCCGACCGCGTCACCGAAGGGCGCGGGGCCGATGTCGGGCTGCCAGCTTCCGGTGCGGGTGGCCTGGCCGACCGAGCCGATGAGCTGGCCGGCCGCCGCGACGGCCGCGATCACCGCGCCGACCGCGAGCATCGGCAGCTGGCCCTTCCAGGCGGCGCGCCCGCTGCGGGTGAACGCCTCGACGATCCAGAAGACCACGAGGCTGCCGCCGACGCTGGCGACCATGCTGGGGTGCACGGCGAACACGCCGGCCACGCCGAGCCCGAGCAGCACGGCGCGCAGCCACTGGCCGCGGCCGATGGTGATGACCGCGGCGATCAGGCCGGGGGTGAGGCTCATCGCGACCGCGTTGGGCGCGATGCCGCCGTCGTGCAGCAGGTTCACGCCGGGCCGGTAGAGACCGGCCGCGACGATCGCGGCGACGCCGCCGGCGAGCGCGGTCCAGTCGCGGCCCGCGTTGAGGCGGCGCAGCACCGCGGCCACGAGCGCCGCGCTGCCCAGCACGAACGCCGGGCCCGCGCACAGCGCGTTGATGACGTTGAAGCCGACGACGGGGCCGCCCGCCAGCTCGCCGGACAGGGCGGCGGTCAGCGGGAGTCCGGAGGGGTAGAACGACACCGGCTGGCCGGTGAGCATGTCGAGCGGCAGCAGTTCCCACGGCGCGCCGTTGCCGGTGTGCGAGATGTACCCGACCAGCACCGTGTGGATGATCGTGTCGTGTTCCTGCGGGAAGGTGTCCCAGCCGCCGAGCCCGGAGCGCCACGGCTGGAACGCCAGCGCGACCGCGAGCAGGCACAGCAGGGCGCCGACGACCTGGGCGGCGAGCACGAGCCGTCCCGGCAGCACGGGCAGCCAGGACGGCGGCTCGGCCGCGGCGGTGGCGCCGACCGGCCCGGTGCGGCGGCGCACCAGCACGGCGGCGCCGAACACGATGGCGACGAGCACCGCCGTCACGATCAGGACCTCGACGACGGTGAACGCGATCCCGGGTATCCCGGACACGACACCGGCGACGACGTACACGCCGATGCTGGCCGGCACGGTCAGCGCGGCGAGCCAGAGCTTGTCGCGCACCCCGGCCGCGAGTTGCAGCGCGAGACCGGGCACGACGAGCACCAGGAGCCCGACGAGCGGGTACACAACACCAGAGGCGGTCATCGGACTCCTACGGACCAGCGGATTTTCCCCGGGCGAGGCTATCTGAAACCCGGTTGTAACCCGATCAGGGGTAGATTCGGCCGCGCCGTCCGCGCACGGCCGATACCCGGCTTCGCGTCGGGATCATCGGGGCGCTGTCACGGTCGCGCACCCCCCGTCCCGCCCGTTCCAGATAGGCATCCCCTTGCCCACTTCTCCCGGTCTCGCCGCGCAGGTCTTCACCATGGTCGTCTACCTCGCGGTGCTGTTCGCGCCGGGGCTGGCGGCCGGGTTCGCCGCCGGGCTGCGCGGGTGGGTGCTGGCGGGTTTCGCCCCCTTGCTCGGCTACGGGATCGCCGGGATCGCGGGCCCGTGGTACGCCGCCATCGGCGTCCCGTTCACGGTGGTGTCCTTTTTGGTCGCTGTCGTCGTCGTGACGGGCATCGCGTACGGGGCGAGGCGGTTCGCGTCCAGAAAGGACGTTCCGCCGCGCGATGAGCCGCTCTGGGGCGGTTGGGGCCACGCCGGGGTGGTGGTGTGCCTGCTGGTGGGCGCGGCCGTCGGCGCGTACACGGTGTTCCACGGGCTCGGCACGATCAACTCGATCCCGCAGGGCTTCGACGGCGTCTACCACGGGAACGGGATCCGCTACATCGCCGACACCGGTGACGGCGGGCTCACCGGCACCAGTTCGACGAACTGGTACGCGCCGGGTGAGGGCCTGTTCTACCCCAACGCGTACCACCTGGTCGGCTCGATCGCGTACCGCCTCAGCGGCGCGGACATCCCGGCCATTTTGGACACCCACGCGATGCTGCTGCCCGGGTTGCTCGCGGTGTCGATGGTGGTGCTCGTCCGGTACTTCCGCGGACGCGCGGTCCTCGCGGGCGCCGCCGCGCTGGTGTGCGTCGCACCGGTGACCCTGTGCTACGAGTCGCTCGACCACGGGCCGCTGCTGCCGTTCCTGCTCGGGCTGGCGCTGACCCCGCTCGGCGCCGTCGCGTTGCACCGCTATCTCGTCCGTCCCGCGCTGGACACCGGGTTCGTGCTGACCGGCGCCGCGGTGGGTCTGCTCACGATTCATTCGTCGACCTTGTTCGCCGGTGTCCTGTTCGGACTGCCGCTGTTCGCGCAGCACTGGCTGGGACGGCGGCTCCGCGAGATCGGCCGTGAACTGCTGGCGCTGCTGCCGATCGCGGTGGTGTGCGTGCTCGTGGCGTGGCTGCAGCTGTTCGGCGCACTGGGGCTGGCGACCGGTGACGTGCCGTACCTCGGCTGGCCCGCGACCGTGCCGTGGAACACCGCGGTCGGCTCGCTGCTGACGTTCCAGCACTTCGAGGCGAAGCCGCAGTTCCTGCTGAGCGCGGCGCTGCTGATCGGCTGCGTGTTCGCGGTGCGGCTGGGGCGGCTGCGCTGGGTGGCGGGCACGGCGGTGCTGATCGGCGTGTTCGCGGTGGCCGTGATGTCGACGAACGCGCCGCTGGTGATGGCGCTGTCGCGGCCGTGGTGGGACGACCCGTACCGGTTCATCGCGATGGCGACCGTGCCGCTGTGCCTGCTCGCGGCGCACGGGCTCGCGGAGGTGCAGCGGCTCGTGCGCGACGGCCTGCGGGTGATCCGCCCGCTGACCGGGTCGCGCAGCGCGGTTCCGGCGGCGCTGGTGGTGTTCGCGGCGTTCGTCGCGGGGACCGGCGTGCTGTACACCGGCACCAACGCCGGGGTGGTGATGCCGGGTTTCGCGACGAACACCACGCGGCCCGCGCGGGACCTGCCGGTGAGCCGCGCCGAAGCGGCCGCGATGGTGGAGCTGGGCAAGCTCGCGAAACCGGGTGACTGGGCGATGAACGACCGCGCCGACGGCTCGGTGTGGATCTACGCGCTCAGCGGGGTGCGCACCGTCGCCGGGCACTTCGACCGCGCGGTGCAGCCGCCCGACGCGCGCCTGCTGGCCGCGAGGTTCAACCAGTACGCGACCGACCCGGAGGTCAGGGAGGCCGTGCGGCGGCTGAACGTGCGCTGGGTGATCCTCGGCTCCGGCGGCTACCCCGACCGCGCGCCGCGGCCGGCCGGGCTGACCGGGCTGGACCGGCTGCCGTTCCTGCACGAGGTGTACCGGAACGAGGTCTCCGTGCTCTACCGGCTGGACCGCTGACCCCGAAACAGCCCCCGACCAGCGCCTTCCCGCACCAGCCAGGCACCGACTCACCCAAGTCCATCCCCCACCCGATCCCGGGGGGCGTCCCCAGCCCAGCTTACCGGCATCCGGGGTTGGGAAGGGCCGGGAAGCCGAGTTGTCCACAGGGGCGGGCCGGGTGTGGACAACAGCGAAAAGGCCCGCTCGGGGTGTCCGGGCGGGCCTTTTCGAGGAGGAGCTATTCGGCGGCGGGCGCCTTCAGGAACTTCACCGAGAGCGCGGCGGCACCGGTGGTGATCACGTCGGCCACGATGAACATCACCCGCGACACGAGCGCCACGGTGAGCGCCTGGCCCGCGGTGATGCCGGTCGCGGTGAGCACCGCCACCAGCACGGCCTCGCGGACGCCGACGCCGCCGGGCAGCAGGAACGCGAACGTGCCCGCGGTCATCGCGATCGCCATCGCGCCGATGCACTGGACGAAACCGCCGAAACCGGGCGCGCCGATCGAGTTCGCCAGCAGCCACAGGTGCACGCCCTGCAGCGCCCACGCGCCCAGGTTGGCGCCGAAGACGTTCCCGATCGTCTTGAGGCTCAGCCGGTGGTCGAGCGGCGGCCTGCGCAGGAGCTTCAGCACCAGCGAGGTGCCCCAGGTCAGCACCTTCGGGTGCAGCGCGACGAGGCCGATCGGGATGCCGACCATCAGCCACGCGGCGTTCGGGCTGTTCGCGAACACCGACGGCATCGCGAACAGCGAGAGCACCAGCGCGGCCACGATGCCGACGCCGAGCTGGATGAGCGACGCGGTGAAGATGCGCGCCCTGGCCAGGCCCGCCTTCTTGCCCAGCTCCATCTGCAGCAGCGCCGCCCACACCTGACCGCCCGGCACGTACTTGCCGAGCGAGCCGACCAGGCAGATCTGCGCGCTGCGGAAGTAGCCGATGGGCTTGCCGAGGTCGTCCACCATGGCCTGCCAGCCCCTGGTGGACACCGCGATGCTGACGACCAGCGCCACCATGGACAGCGTGGTCGACTGCCAGGCGAGATCGCCCAGCGTGCGCCAGAACTCGGCCCAGTTGTCCACGAGCTGCTTCGCGAGGAAGCCGACGGCCAGCAGGATCGCGACGATCCTGGCGACATCGATCAGCCTGGCCTTGGTGGACTTCGGCGGCTTCTTGGCCTTGGCCTGGTCGGGTTCGGCCGGGTCCGAGGACTCGCCCACCTCCGACTCGACGGTGGTCATCTGCTGTCGTGTCTCCTCAAGGGCCACACGGGGCACTGTAGGCGGTAATCATGTGTGCACGGTCACCAGGCGGCTGAACTCGCCGAGGAGGTCGTAGCCGTCCCAGATCGCGGAGAAGGTCAACGCCGACCCGAACGGAACAATTCGGTCAACGCCCCGCCCCGCCATTTTGCTTGCGAAGTCAACCAGTTCCTCGCGGGTGAAACCGAATTGGCTGACCGTCTGGTCTTTGCGCACCACAATGGGCACGATCTCGTCCAGGGTACGCACACTCCCGTGGGCGAACGTGCCCGCCCCGAGCCACTCGCGCGGCATGGTCGCCGAATCGGCCAGCTCCAGCGTGGCGACACCGTTGACATCGGCGCCCGCCCCGTCGAACGAGATCTTCGTGATCAGCCCGTCGACGGCGGCACCGTAGGCCGACACGCGCTTCTGCACGGCCATCGCGGGCTCGGTGACGTGCTCCTTCACCGCGAGTACCCCGGCGAGCAGCTTGCGGAACTCCGCGCCGGCCTCGGCCGCGCCCCCGGCGTCGCCGACCCAGAACACGGCGCGCGGCGAGGAGCAGGCGGCCTGGTCGAACCAGTACGAGTCGTTGTAGAAGCCCTCGGCGGCGGCCTTGCGCTCCGCCTCGGACGCCTCCTGCCAGCCCTTGACCGACGCGATCGCGAACGACGAGCGGTCCGGGAAGGTCAGGTCGCGCGCGTGCGGGGCCAGCGGGTACTGGCGCAACGCGTTCACCGAGGTGTCGCCGCCCCAGATGACGCGCAGGTCCGCCGCCTTCGACAGCGCGCCGCTGATCGCGTCGCTGCGGTCGTAGGTGACCATCCGCTGGGTGGCCGTGATCGCCCTCGCGGTCGCTTCGTCCACATCGGACAGAGCGGCGTTGAGCGCCTCGATCACGGTCTCCGCGGCACCCGCGCTGCGCGAGGAGACCCGCACCACGTTGTGGTTTCCCGCCAACGCGGAAAGCGCCCACGAATAGACGAAAATGGTGTCCACATTGGCCGGTGGCACGTGGAAGACGAGCCCGCGCGGAAAGCGCATCGCGTCACCCTGTGATTCCACACTGGACAGTGCCTTCGCGATTTCTCCCTTGCGCAGGAAGAAACCCAGCGAGGCCAGTTCGGGGAACCGGCGCGCGGTGGCGGGCGCGAGCAGCTTGCGGGCGAACTTCGTCAGGAACTCCACGACGCGCGGGTCGCCGACGGTCAGCCTGCCGCCGTCCGGCTCGGTGCGGAGCTGGTCGACGAGCGCGTCGACCTCGATCCTGTCGCCGAGCGGGAAGCGCTGGGTCAGACCGGCGCGGGATGATTCGTTCGCAAGCTCACTCATGCCGCCTGCCCTCCGGAGAACGTGTCGGAGCAGCCGCGGGCCTCCGCCTTCGGCAGCCTGCCCAGCACCGAGAAGTGCTTGCCAGGCCAGTCACCGTCGTCGATCCCGTTGTAGACGCCGAGATCCTCGGTGAGCAGCACGTGGCCGGGGTAGGACCGCGGCAGCGTGCTGACGACCTCGATCACGCCCGGCTTGCCGACCGGCTGCTCTTCCCAGGTCTGCGGGTCGCGGATCACCACGTCGGCGAAATCGGGGCAGTACAGGGAGTTCCCGGACGGGCCCTCCAGGAACACGGTGCCGATCTGCTCGATCATCCCGTAGTAGTTGTAGATCTGGTGCAGCCCGGTGTCCTCTTTGAACCGGCGGCGGAACTCGGTGTTGTCCACGGCGCGGTCGATCAGCTTCTTCCAGCCGCCCGAGTGGATCAGGATCCCGTTCGACAGGTCCAGCCCGTTGTCCCGCGCGACCTCGTAGAGGTACTGCCACACCATGAAGGTGAACCCGAAGATCAGGAACGGCTGGTCGCCGTGCTTCGCGAGGAACCCCTTGACCGCCTCGACGTCCGGCTTGTCGTTCTCGTCGAGCACGTAGACGTGCTTGCGGCCGAAGTTCGCCATGCCGAGCACCCCGGCGCCGCGCGCGGAGAACGAACGCCGGTTCTTGATGATGCCGACCGTGTCGACCATCAGCATCGGCAGCCGCTCGCCGCCGAGCACGGTCTGCAGGGTCGCGCCGAGCTGCTTGGTCTGCGCCGCCGCGGCGGCCTTGTCGAGGTAGATCCGCGACGCGCCGGCGCCGGTGGTGCCCGACGAGGTCAGCGTCTTGAACACCTCGTCCGACGGCACGCTCCTGAGGTCGTGCGTCTTGAACATGCGCACCGGCAGCCACGGCAGGTCCGCGATC
Organism: Amycolatopsis minnesotensis; assembly: GCF_039529815.1. Taxonomy (NCBI): domain Bacteria; kingdom Bacillati; phylum Actinomycetota; class Actinomycetes; order Pseudonocardiales; family Pseudonocardiaceae; genus Amycolatopsis; species Amycolatopsis minnesotensis. Next base: position 211,283 of record NZ_BAAANN010000007.1, read on the forward strand.
GTGTCGAAGCGCACATCGCGCGGGATGCCCAGCGACGACAGGATCCGGTCGTAGCCCTCGGAGTTCGCGCGGTGGTGCGCGGTCAGCTCGGCCAGCTCCGGCAGGAGGGTCTTCTCCCGCTCGGGCTGCGACAGGCTGAAAACGGTCTCGCTCATACCCGGCCTTCCAGGGTGCGGTAGTCGATCTTGCCGCTGGCCAGCAGCGGCACGGTGTCGATGGGCCGGACGTCGAAACCGCTGGTGTGCAGGTGCAGCCGTTCCGACAGCGCTCGTGAAGCCGCCTTGCAGACGTCCTTTTCGACGCCTTCGGCGAACAGCACGACCTTGTCCCCGCCGGGAACGGCCGCGACGACGTCGATGCCCACCTGTGCCGAACGCACGGCCTGCTCGAGATCATCCAGGCTGACCCGGTTGCCGAAGACCTTGCCGATCCGCTTGAGCCTGCCGGTGATGAACAGGAAGCCGTCCTCGTCGAGGTAGCCGAGGTCACCGGTGGCGAGCACGCCGCCCATGTCGTCGCCGTTGGCCAGCTCGGCCTCGTTCTCCGTGTAGCCCATCATCACGTTGGGCCCTCGGTAGACGACCTCGCCGACGATCTTGGGGTGCGTGGTCTCCTCGCCGTCGTCACGGCGGATCCTGAACTCGCCGCCCGGCAGCGCGGGACCGGCCGAACCGAGCTTGCCGGCCAGGTCGCCGGCGGGCACGGTCGCCATCCGCGGCGCCGCCTCGGTCTGCCCGTACATCACGAACATCTTCCCGCCCGCGGCCACCATCTTGTCGTTGAACTCGGTGACCAGGTCGGTGCGCAGCTTGCCGCCCGCCTGCGTGATCGTGCGCAGGCTCGGGTACTTCGCCGGGTCGAACTTGAGCCGCCGCAACATCTCGTAGTGATACGGGACACCCGCGAGCGAGGTGACCTTGTGCTCGTCGACGGCGTCCCAGAAGCCGCGGCCGAGCACCCCGGACGACTCGATCACGACGGTCGCGCCGCGCACGAGGTGCGAGTTGAGCACCGAGAGCCCGTAGCTGTAGTGCAGCGGGAGGCAGGTGGGCGCGACCTCGTCGGCGTCGATGCCGAGCACCGTGGCGATCGCGTCGGCGTTCGAGAAGATCGCCTTGCGCGAAAGCCGCACGAGCTTCGGGTTGCCGGTCGACCCGCTGGTGGGCAGCAGCACCGCCAGCTCGGGGTGCGGGGTCACGCCCTCGGCCGAATCGCGCAGCCAGTGCCCGTCCTCGGCGCGGTAGCCGGCGGGCGCGTCGCCCTCGGGGGCCGAGAGCACGGCGGCCGGGCGGAAGCGCTCCACCAGGCCGGACAGGACGTCCGCGTCGAGTGCCGGGTCGATCAGCGCGACCGCGCGACGGGACTCGAACGCGCCGAGGTAGCGCAGCACGCTGTCCAGGTCGATCGCGGTCCGCGCGAACAGCACGCCCGCGGGCAGCGCGGCGAGCTTCTCCCCCGCCGCGGCCACTTCGGCGGCCAGCTCGTCACCGGACAGCGTCCGCCCCGACGCGACGTCGACGAGCCGCGCCCCGGCACCCACCAGCGAAGTCATTACAGAACGAGCCCTCCGTCGACACCAAGGATCTGCCCGGTCACGAACGACGCCTCGTCGCTGACCAGGAACCGGATCGCCTTCGCGACCTCTTCCGGCTTGCCGAGCCGCCGCAGCGAGGTGTCCTCGATCCGGTCGGCGATGATCTCCTCGCCGAGGTGCTCGGTCATCGCCGTCTCGATCACGCCGGGGGCGACGCCGTTGACGCGGATGCCGTACCGGCCCAGCTCCTTCGACGCCGACCGCGCGACATTGCCCACCGCGGCCTTCGAGGCCGCGTAGGCGGTCTGGCCCGCGCTTCCGTGCTCGCCGACGATCGAGGCCAGCACCACGATGGCGCCGGTCTTCTTGCGCATCATCGCGCGCGCCGCGGCCTGCACGGTGTGGATCGTGCCGCCAACGTTGGTCGCCATCATCCTCTCGACCAGGTCCTCGCGGATCATGCCGAGCAGGGCGTCCTCCAGGATGCCCGCGTTGGCGACCACGATGTCGAGCTGCCCGTGCTCCTTCGCGACGCCGCGCACCAGCGTGGAGACGGCCTTCGCGTCGGTGACGTCGAGTGCCTGCCCGGACACGCTGCCGGTCTGGACCGACGCGGCGGCTTCCTTGGCCTTGGCCTCGTCCCGGCCGGTGAGCACCACCGTGGCGCCCGCCTCGGCGAGCGCGCGGACCGTGGCCAGCCCGATCCCGCGGGTGCCGCCGGTGACGAGCGCGACCTTCCCGCTGAGATCTCCGCTTGTCGCTGACTCCGCCGAGGTACGCGCGTCGTCAGTCATTGGCGGCCTGCAGGTCCTTCACCATGTCCACCGCGACCTTGAAGCTGCTCATGTCGATCACCTGGTCGGTGTCGAACTGCACATCGAACTCGTCCTCGATGGCGGCGACGAGCGCCATGTGGCCGACGGAGTCCCACGCCTCGATGTCGCGGTACTTCAGGTTCTCGACGTCGGTGTCCCCGTCGAGGTCGAGCGCCTCGACGAACACCTCGCGCAGCTTGCCAGCGATTTCGGCCATGTCAGTCCTTTGCTCTTCGATCGTCAGCGCCAGTCAGCGCTCGTCGCGCGGGCGCCCGTCCCACGCCTTCACCAAGGTAGAGAGGTCGCTCGGCAGGCGGTCGACCAGGCCGTCGCCCGGCAGCTCGCCCTTGCCCTTCAGCCAGGGTGCCAGCGCTTCGATGGCGGCCTCGTCCAGCCCTCGGCGCGAAAGGCCCACCACGTTGACGCCGGTGACCCTGGCCGGGTTGCCGACGCTGATCGTGAAGGCGCCCACTTCCCGGCGCACCGCGGAGCCCATGCCGACCATCGCGCCCGGCCCGATCCGGCCGCCCTGGTGCACCACGGTCCCCATGCCGAGGTTCGCCGCCGACCAGACGTGCGTGTGGCCGCCGAGCAGCACGTTGCAGGCGAGCGTGACCTGGTCGTCGACCACCACGTCGTGCCCGATGTGGCTGCCGCGCAGCACGTAGCTGTCGTTGCCGAGCGAGGAGGCGCGCCAGGTGCCCTGCTGGACGCTGACGTACTCGCGGATCCGGTTGCGGTGCCCGATCCGGACGCCGTGGCCGTCGGCCTCGGGGTCGCCGGTCGGCGCGTCCTCCCACGCGACGGGGTGCGGGCCGGTACGGTCCTCCCCCGGGGTGCCGATCGTCACGTGGGGGCCGATCCAGTTGCCGTCGCCGAGAACGGCGGGCCCCACGATCACCGTGTACGGGCCGATGACGTTGTCGTCGCCGAGCTCGACGCCGTCGCCGATGACGGCCGTCGGATGGATGCGATTGGGCACTAGGTGATCCGTTCGTAGGCGCTCAAGTTACAACCTGGTTTCATGGGTGGGCGCGTACGCCCGGTAACGTGTGGCCCGCGTTTGGGGCGGGCTGGCCGTACGAACCGGGAGCCCACTGTACCCGACACGTGAAAACTGCCTGCCGACTAGGGAAAGACTGCTGAATGATTCCCATTACCGTGGTCGATGTCCGCGACGCGGAGTCCCTTGTGGTCGAGGTGCTGCGATCCGGCGCCATCGCGCAGGGCCCGATGGTCAAGCGCTTCGAAGACGCGTTCGCCGCCGTATCCGGCACCAAGCACGCGGTGGCGGTGAACAGCGGCACCACCGCGCTGGTCGCCGCGCTCCAGGTGCTGGACCTCCAACCGGGCGATGAGGTGATCACCTCCCCGTTCACCTTCGTCGCGACGCTGAACGCGATCCTCGAAGCGGGCGCGACAGTGCGCTTCGCCGATATCGCCCGCGAGGACTTCGCGGTCGACCCCGACCAGGTCACCGCCGCGATCGGGCCGAGGACCAAGGTGCTGATGCCCGTGCACCTCTACGGCCAGACCGCGGACATGGGCAAGTTCGCCCCGCTGGCCGCCGAGCGCGGCCTGCACCTGGTGGAGGACGCGGCGCAGGCCGTCGGCGCCTCCTTCGACGGCAGGCGCGCCGGGTCCTTCGGCGTCGGCTGCTTCTCGCTGTACGCGACCAAGAACATCACCACCGCCGAGGGCGGCGTCATCACCACCGACGACGACCAGCTCGCCGACCGGCTGCGCGTGCTGCGCAACCAGGGCATGCGCGCCCGCTACCAGTACGAGGTGGCGGGCCACAACTACCGGATGACCGATCTGCACGCCGCGGTCGGCATCCCGCAGCTGGAGAAGCTGGACGCGCTCACCGCGGCCAGGCAGGCCAACGCGAAGCGGCTGTCCGACGGCCTCGCGGGGACGCCGGGGCTCACCCTGCCCGCCGTGCTGCCCGGCCGCGAGCACGTGTGGCACCAGTACACCGTGCTGGTCGGCCCGCACGCGATGCTCTCGCGCGACGAGCTCGCCGCCGCGCTCACCGAGCGGGGCGTCGGCAACGGCATCTACTACCCGAAGATCGTCTTCGACTACGAGTGCTACCGCGGCCACCCGCTCATCCCCGAAGCGTCCACTCAGGACTTCCCGGTGGCTTCTTCGGTTGCGGCGCAAGCGCTTTCGCTGCCCGTGCACGCGAAACTGACCGAGTCCCAGGTGGACACCATCATCGCGACCGTTCGTGAGGTTCTTGGCGCATGACGCACCGCATCGCACTCGTCGGCACCGGGTCCATGGGCTCGCTGCACGCCAGGGTGCTCTCCCAGAACGACCGGGTTTCGCTGACCAGGGTCATCGACCCGCGCGAGGAAGCGGGCCGCGCCGTCGCGGACCGCTTCGACACCCAATGGTCGCCCGAGATCGGCGATCTGTCCGATGTGGACGCCGTGGTGCTGGCGTCGGCGACCGAGGTGCACCACCGGCTCGCGCTCGAGGTGCTCGGCCAGGACAAGCCGCTGCTGGTGGAAAAGCCGGTGTGCAACACGCTCGAAGCCTCCGAGGAGGTCGTCGGGCTCGCGGCGAAGAAGGACATCCCGCTCATGTGCGGGCTGCTGGAGCGCTACAACCCGGCCGTGATGACGGCCCGCGCGCTGGTCAACGAGCCGGTGCACCTGATGGCGCGGCGGCACGGCCCGTACGCGCCGCGGATCAAGACCGGGGTCGCGTGGGACCTGCTGGTGCACGACGTGGACATCGCGATCCAGTTCTTCGGCGGCACCACCCCGTCCAGGGTCACCTCGGGCGCGGGCTACTTCCACCCCTCGTCGGTCGAGGGCGCGGAGGACACCATCGAGACGGTGCTGTCGTTCCCGAGCGGGCTGGCCACCGTCTCGGCGTCCCGGCTCGGGCAGCGGAAGGTCCGTTCGCTCGTGGTCTCCGAGCTGGACCGGCTGATCGAGATCGACCTGCTGCGCCGCGACGTGACCATCTACCGGCACGTGTCACACGACTCGGCTTCGCCGGACGGTCTCGGCTACCGCCAGCAGACCGTCATCGAGATCCCGGAGCTGGTCTCCGCCCGCGAGCCGCTCGCCACCCAGCTCGACCGGTTCGTCGACCTGCTCGAAGGCAAGATCGACGCCGCGGAGGAGCGCGACTCGATCATCCCGTCGCACCGCGTGGTCTCCGACGTGCTCGAGCAGGCCACCACCAAGGCCTGAACCGTTACCTGTCGGTTACCGACCGGACCTGCGTGAAACCGGTCGGTAACCGACGAAAGAGGGCTTGGCGGATCCGGCCTGCCACGCCATGATCTAGGCTTCGCAACCAGCCGGGACCGGGGGGCAGCGACGATGCAGCTCACACACGCCTACATCGAAGCCGCGGCGGCTCGTACGTCGGATGGTATGGACCTGCCGACCTGGGCGCTCATCACGTTCCTCGCCATCGCCGCCACGACCGGCCTGTCGGCGCTCACGCTCACCCTGCGCCGCCGCCGCTCCTCCTCTTCCTGAGGCTTTCGGAACGAGCTTCCCGGGTCGTATCGGCGGGACACCGCGCATGCCCTGAAGGGCGATCAAGCGGTCTCGAAGCTCAGGATTCCGGCGTGAACTCGCCCGCGGGAGCGCCCCACGAAGGCGCGTCGCCGCGTTCCTCCGCCAGCGCGCGCCTGCGCTCGTTCTCCGTGCGCACGCGCTCCACCTCCGAGGCGATGTACTCCTCGTCGTAGCGCTGGAACACCCGCGCCGGGTTGCCCGCGACCAGCGAGCGCGCCGGGACGTCCTTCGCCACCACCGAGTTCGGCTGGACGGTCGCGAAGTCGCCGATCGTCACGCCCGCCATGATCACCACGAGCCCGCCGATGAAGCAGCCCTTGCCGATCCGCACCGGCTTGCGCTCGATGAGGTCGCTGCCGGAGTGGTTCTGCAGCGTCATGTTCGCCAGCCAGCTCGAATGCGTGAACACCAGCGTGTTCAGCCCGATGCTGGTGTGCTCGCCGATCTCCAGCCCGCCGCTCGCGTCGAGCACCGCGCCCTCGCCGATCCAGCAGTGCTCGCCGATCTTGAGGTTGTCCGGGCTGACGATCTTCGCGCGCTGGCGGATCCGGGTGGTCTCCGGCAGGCCGTACAGCTTGGCCCGCTCGGCGTCGTTCATGTACTCCCCGACCAGTTCGGTCAGGATCTGCGGGCGCAGGCGGTTGCTGCGCTCGTCGTCGAAGAACATCAGCCGTCTTTCCCCGCCTTTTCGGCGACCAGCTTCTCGAAGGTGCGCAGGTGCTCGCCCGCGACGACGTCGAGGCCGAAGTTGTCGCGGACCATGGCGCTCTGGCGCTTGGCGATCGCCTCGCGCTTCACCGGGTCGTCCAGCAGCTCGACGACGGTCTCGCGGACCGCCGCCGGGTCGTCCGGCGGCACGAACAGGATGTTCTCGCCGTTGCGCAGTTCGATACCGGGGTAGTTGTCCAGCGCGGCCGAGGCGATGGTCGCCGTGCCGGACAGCATGGCTTCGAGCGACGCGGTGCCGCAGCCGCCGTTGAGGTCGTGGGTGACGATGTCCGCGGCGTCGAAGTAGGCGGGCACGTCGTCCTTCGGCACCGCGCCCTTCACGATGAACGCGTCCCGCACGCCGAGTTCTTCGGCGCGCTTGAGGAACGCGTCGTGGTAGACGCGGCCGACGACCACGACCTTCGTGTCCGGGTGCTTTTCCAGGATCCCCGGCATCGCTTCCACCAGCGGCAGCCGGTTGCGCAGCGGGATGACGTGCCCGAGCGAGACGATGAGCGGCGCGTCGCCGATCTCGTTCTCGGCGCGCACGTCCTTCGTCAGCGGCTTCTCGAAGTGCTCGGTGTCGACGGCGATCGGGTAGTAGTCCGAGTTCGCGTCGCTCGTCTTGTACCGCTGGACGCAGTAGTCGACGCCGAGCTTGTCGAGGATGACGTACCGCGGCTTGATGATGCCGAGGATCGGCCGCACCAGGCACGCGTCGAGGAACCGGAACACCGCGCCGTACAGCTTCTTCTCGCTGATCAGCAGGGTGTGGATGGTCAGCACGACGGGGATGCCGCGGCGGCGCGCGTAGAGGCCCGCCATCCAGGACAGGTCGAAGAACTGCCCGTGCAGGTGGACCGCGTCCGGCTTGAACTCGTCGAGGAGCTTGCGCAGCTTGCGCCAGTTGCCCGGGCGCACCGACGAGAACGTCATGTCGAAGTCGATCGACAGGCCGATCTGCGGCATCTTCATCGCGGGCAGCCGCACCACGCGGTACCCGTGCTTCTCCTCCTCGGCCGGGGCGTCCCCGTAGGCCGCCGTGACGGCCAGTACCTCGTGCCCGTCCGCCGCGTACTGCTCGGCGAGCGAGGCCGACATGTGCGCACTTCCGCCCACCCGCGGTGGGAAGAAGTTGTTCACGACCACGATCCGCATGTTGCGCCCCTCTGCCGGCCCCGCCGCCTGAGCCATCAGGCAGACGCCTTGACCAGGTCGGTCATGCCCTGCTCGACGGTGATCTCCGGCTCCCAGCCGAGGACCTCCCTGGCACGGGTGATGTCGGCCGCGCGACGGGACACCAGCACGTCACGCGGGTTGAACTGCGGCTCGACGTCCACGCCGACCGCCTGGATCAGGATCTTCGCCAGCGCGGCGATCGAGGTGTCCACCCCGGTGCCGATGTTGATCGGCAGGTTCGCCTGCTCCGACTCGAGCGCCGCGACGACCGACTTCGCGAGGTCGGTGACGTGGATGAAGTCCATCGACTGCTCGCCCTTGCCGTCGATGACCGGCGCCTGGCCCGCGCGGAGGCGCTGGATGAAGTGGTTGATCACCGAGGTGTAGTAGGCCTCGATCTTCTGGCCGGGCCCGTACACGTTGAAGAAGCGCAGCGCGTTCCAGGACAGGCCCTTCTGGCGCTCGTAGAAGCCCAGCAGGTCCTCCCCGGCGCGCTTGGAGATGCAGTACGGGGTGAGCGGGCGCAGCTCGTCGTCCTCGTGCATCGGCAGGCGCTTCGGGTCGCCGTACACCGAGGCGGTGGAGGCGAACACGAGCCGCTCGACGCCCTCGTCCGCGGCGGCGGCGAAGACGTTGTGGTTGCCGGTCATGTTGATGTCGATGGACTCGTGCGGGTCCGCGATCGACTTGTTGATCGACACCGTCGCGAAGTGGATCGCGTGGGTGCAGCCGCGGATGGCCTCGCGGACCGCGCCGCCGTAGCGCACGTCCTTCTCGACCAGCTCGACCTTGCCGGTCTTGATCCACTCGTTGACCAGGTCACGGTCGCCGCGGCCCATGTTGTCGAAGATGCGGACGGAGTAGCCGCGCTCGAGCAGGATGGGGATGGTGTGCGAGGCGATGAAGCCCGCGCCGCCGGTGAAGAAGACCTTCTTGTCGGACATGGTTTGCGCTGTCTCCTCAGTGCTGGATCGGACGCTGTGCTGAATCGTGCGCTGTGCTGGTTCGTGCGCCGTGCTGGATCGTGCGCGGACGGGTCGGGGGGCTCAGGACAGTTCGGCGAGGACCGCGCGGACGCCTTCGGCGACCCGGTCGACCTCGGCGTCGGTCAGGTTGGCGTGCATCGGCACCGCGAGGTGGCGGGCGAAGGCGTCCGCGGACACCGGCAGCGGCGCCTGCTCGCCGTAGACCGGCTGCAGGTGCGAGGCGTAGGTGCCGAAGTTGCACTGGATGCCGCGCTCGCGCAGTTTGACCGCGAACTTCCCGCGGCTGATCTCCGGCGCGACGGTGAGGATGTAGGCCTGCCACGGGTGCTCGCGGTCGGTCAGCGCGACCGGCACCTCGATGCCGTCGAGGCCGTCGAACGCCTCGGTGTAGCGCTTGGCCACCGAGCGGCGCGCGGCGAGCAGGTCCGGCAGCCGGTCGAGCTGCACGTTCATGATCGCGGCCTGCACGTCGGAGAGGCGGAAGTTGTACCCGGCCTCGTGGAACGTCGGGATGGGCAGCTCGTCGCCGCCCTCGCGGGTGATCGCGGGCTCGATGCCGTAGGTGTGCAGCTTGCGGGCGTGCGCGATGAGGTCCTCGCGGTCGGACACCAGCGCGCCGCCCTCGCCCGCGGTGATGCCCTTGCGGCCGTGGAAGGAGAACGCGGCGATGTCGCCGAGGCTGCCGGCCGGACGCGTCTTGTAGGTCGCGCCGGCGGAGCAGGCGGCGTCTTCGAACAGCCACAGGCCGTGCTTGTCCGCGATCGCGCGGTACTCGTCGAAGTCACCGGGCTGGCCGGCGACGTCGACCGCGAGGATGCCGACGGTCTTCGGCGTGATGAGCGATTCGACGTGCTTCGGGTCGGCGCTCCAGATGTCAGGGCGGATGTCGGCGAACACCGGCTTCGCGCCCGCCTGCAGCACCGCGTGCCCGGTGGCGGGGAAGGTGTAGTCGCCGACGATCACCTCGTCGCCCGGGTTGACGCCGAGGACGCGCAGGCCGAGGTAGAGGGCGGACCCGCAGTTGCTCGTGCTCAGCGCGTGCCGCGTGCCGACGGTGGCGGCGAACCGCTCCTCGAACCGGCGGCAGGCCGGACCGGCGCCGGCGAGCCACCCCGACCGGAACACCTCCGCGACCGCGGCGAGCTCTTCTTCACCGACGGTGGGCTGGCCAAGGGCGATCGTGGTCGGAGTGTCAGACATACCTCTCCCATTGCGTCAAGTCGAGCAGCAGTGTATTAGGCGAGCTTTTTCACCCGGCATCCCCGTACCTGGACGCGCGGGCGGGATCGGAAGTTGCTGTGACACGCCCGACGTACAGCGCCGATGGTCGGCGATAATCATCGTATGCGGTTCGCCATCCTCGGCCCGGTGCAGGCCACACGGGCCGACGGGAGCGAGGTCCTCCCCGGTGGCCCGCGCGGGCGCGCGCTGCTCACGCTGCTCGCCCTCGACGCGGGCCGGATCGTCCCTGCTGAGCGGCTGATCGACGGCCTCTACGGCGAGCGGCCGCCCGACGGCGCCCCGAACGCGCTCCAGTCACAGGTGTCGAGGCTGCGTTCGCAGCTCGGCGTCACCATCGAGCACCACTCCGCCGGGTACCGGCTGGCGCTGGCCGGCGACGACCAGGTGGACGCCCGCGAGTTCGCGAAGCTCGCCGCCGACGGCAAGAGCGCACTGGCCGCCGGGGAGCACGACGAGGCCGCGCGCCTGCTCGGCGAAGCGCTCGCGTTGTGGCGAGGACGCGCGCTCGCCGACGTGCCCTCGGCCGAAGCGCAGGCCACCCGCCTCGAAGAAGAACGCCTGGCCGTCACCGAGGACCACGTCGAGGCCAGGCTGCGTGTCGGCGAGCACGAAGCGCTGCTTCCCCCGCTGCGCGAACTCGCGAGCGAGCACCCGCTGCGTGAGCGTTTTCACGCCCAGCTCGTCCGCGCCCTGCACGCGAGCGGGAAACCGGCCGAGGCACTGACCGCGTTCGAGCACGCGCGGCGCACGCTCGCCGACGAACTCGGCGCGGACCCGTCGCCCGAGCTGGCCGCCGCCCACCTCGCCGTGCTCACCGGCGAACAGCCGCGCGTGACGGCCCGGCGCGGGCTGCCCGCGCAGCTCACCAGCTTCGTCGGCAGGCAGGACGACCTCGACCGGATCGAAGCGCGGCTCACCGGGCACCGGCTCGTCACGTTGACCGGGCCGGGCGGCGCCGGCAAGACCCGGCTCGCGCTCGAAGCCGCCGCCCGCTCGCGGCACGACGTCCACCTGGTGCAGTTGGCGCCGCTGACCGACGGCGAGGACGTGCCGCAGACCACGCTGACCGCGCTCGGCCTGCGCGACACCGACGCCACCGGTCGCAGCACCACCCCGCCTGCCGACCGGCTCGTCGCCGCGCTCGCCGACCGGCCGGTGCTGCTCGTGTTCGACAACTGCGAGCACGTCATCGACGACGCGGCGGCGCTCGCGGCGAGGCTGCTGGCCGCCTGCCCGCGCCTGCGCCTGCTCGCCACCAGCCGGGAACCGCTCGGCATCACCGGGGAGGACCTGGTCGCCGTCTCGCGGCTCGCGGTGCCGCCGCCGGGCACGCCCGCCGGGCGGGTGCTCGAGTTCCCCGCCGTCCGGCTGTTCGCCGACCGCGCCGCCGCCGGGGGCCGCGACCTGGTGCTGGACGCCGGGATCGCCGAGCACGTCCGTCGCGTCTGCGCCGCGCTCGACGGGCTGCCCCTAGCCATCGAACTGGCCGCCGCGCGGGTTCGCACGCTCCCGATCGAAGAGATCTCCGCCCGCCTCGACGACCGGTTCGGCCTGCTCGCGAAGGGCAGCCGCACCGCGGACGCACGCCATCGCGGGCTGCGCGCCGTCGTCGAATGGAGCTGGGACCTCCTCGACGACGACGAGCGCGCGCTCGCGATGCGGCTCTCGGTGTTCGCCGGCGGCGCGACGATCAGCGCCATCGACGCCATCGCCGAGGTCAGCGGCCTGCCGTCGGCGCTCGAACTGCTGACCGGGCTCGTCGACAAGTCGTTCGCCGAGATCGGCGGCGACCGGTACCGGATGCTCGAAACGATCAAGGCGTTCTGCGCCGAGCGGCTCGCGGAGGCGGGCGAGACCGAGCGGTTCCACCGCGCGCACGCCGAGTACCACCTCGCGCTGGCCACCGAGGCCGGCCGCCACATCCTGACCGCGGACCAGCTCGGCGCGCTGGCGAAGCTCGACGTCGAGCACGACGAACTGCTCGGCGCGCTGCGGTGGGCGATCGAGGCCGACCACGAGCTCGCGTTGCGGCTGATCGGCGCGCTCTCCGCGTACTGGCTGCTGCGCGGCAAGCGGTTCGAAGGGGCCGCGCTGAGCCGGGAGCTGACCGAGCGGCTGGCCCCGGAGCAGCCGGAAGACCTGCGGGAGGAGTACCTGCTGTGCCTGCTGCACGCGGTGCACGGGGTGCGGGACACCGAAGCGGTCCGCGCGCGGATCGACGCGGCGAGCACCGGTACCCGGCAGCGGCTGCCCTCGCGCTGGCCGGTGCTGAGCGTGCTGAACGCCATGTTCGCGGGCCCGCCGCCGGACGCCCGGTACGACGACTACGTCGACGTGAGCCAGATCCCCGCCGACGACGCGTGGGGCTGGGCGCTCGTCCGCGTCGGCGAGGGACTGACCAGGCTCTACCACGGCAGGCCCGCCGACGCGATCGGCCTGCTGACCGACGGGCTGGCCAGGTTCCGCGTGCTCGGCGAGCGCTGGGGGCTGTCGATCACGCTCACGCACCTCGCCCAGATCGTTTCGTGGCAAGGAGATCAGGAGCGGGCGCTGACCCTGCTCGACGAGGCGATCGAGCTGACCGGCCTGCTCGGCTCGATGGAGGAGACCGCGGATCTCGTCCGCCAGCGCGCCGACTGCCTCCTGCGCCTCGGCGACCGGGCCGGGGCCCGCGCGGGCTACCTGCGCGCGGTGGAGCTGGCGAGCCCCAGCGGCGCGCTCGACAAGCTCGCCGAAGCCCATCTGGCGCTGGCGAACCTGCACCGGCTCGAAGGCGACCACGCCGAAGCGGCCCGGTTGTGCGCGCTGGCGCTGGAGGAATGCCCCCGTGCGGGGTTCTCCTCGAACGAGCTGCCCGCGCGCGTGCACCACACGATGGGCAGGATCGGCATCGCCGAAGGCAGGCTCACCGAGGCGGCGGCGTTGATCGGGCGGGCCGTCGAGGTGGCGCGGCGCACGGACAACGCGGAACTCACCGCGTGCACTGTCGAAGCGCTCGCCGAAATCGCGCTCGTCGAGGGGGACGCCGCGCGGGCGGCGCGGCTGCTCGGCGCGGGCGCGTCGGTGCGCGGCATGTCCATCTCCGGCGACCCCGACATCGAGCGCGTCACCGCCGGGGTGGCGAAGGCGCTCGGTGACGCGTTCGACATCGAGTACGCGAACGGCCGCGCGCTGCGCTCGCAGGAGGTGCTGACGATCCCCGCCGGGACGCGGTAAGCGCGCGGTACGCGAACGGTCAGCACCCGCGCGGACGCTGACGCCCATGACGCACACCAGCACGGTCGTCGCGGGCGGCGACCACGAGTTCATGACCGTCCGCCATCTCGTCGCCGAAGGCGATCAGGTGAGCATCGGGCACGCGATCGGCCAGGAAGCGCGCGCCCGCGCGAACTGGGCGCCGGCCGCGATCGACCCGCGCGTCGGCAAGGCGCGGCGCCTGTGGTTCGAACGGAACTGGCGGGCGCACTACGCCAGGCTGTCCGGGATCGCGGCCGCCTACGGGATCGACCCCGAGCGCGACGACCTCAGCTTCGACAGCATCACCGGCCTGCCGTCGGGGTCCGGCTGCTCCGCGGTCGCCGTGCCCGCTTCGTCCACTGTGGACGGTCATGGGCTGACGGGCCGGAACTACGACTTCTTCACCAGCGGCTTCGACGACCTGATCGCCGAATTCACCGGCGCCGAACCGGCCGCGAACCCCGGCGCGCCGATGGCTTCGCGGCCGTACGTGCTGACCACCAGGCCCCAGCACGGGCTCGCGTCGACCGCCGTCACCATGGGCGATCTCGACGGCGCCACCGAGGGCATCAACGAAGCCGGGCTCGCGGTCGCGCTGCTGCTCGCCGACGTCACCTCCGTCGAGCCGCCGTCCGAGCACACCTCGCTCGCGGGGCTCAGCGTGATGCAGGTGCCGCGGTACCTGCTCGACACGTGCGAAGACACCGAACAGGCCGAGATCGCGTTGCGCACCGCGAAGCTGTACGACCACGGCGTCGGCATCCACTACCTCGTCGCGGACGCGTCCGGCCGCTCGTTCGTCTGGGAGCGCGGCGCGCACGACGCCGAGCACGTGCTCACCGGCGACGGCCCGCAGTGCGTGACCAACCACCCGCTGCACCGGTACCCGGACACCGCGAACCTGCCCGCCGACACCGACGAGTCGATGCGCACCTACGAACGCGCCCGCACGCTCGCGAAGAACACCGGTGACGGCACGGTTTCCGGCGCTTCGCTGCGCGCGGCGATGGACTCCGTCGCCATGCCCGCCACCCCCGGCGCGCCGTGGCGCACCCTGTGGCGGTCGGTGTTCGACCACGACGCCAGGACCATGTCCACGCGGTTCTACCTCGGCGACTCCACCGGCGAAACCGCGCGCTACAGCGACGAACTGACCTTCCGGCCATGACGGGCGCCCTGTCCCCGCGGCGGAGATGGGCCGCGCTCGCCGTCTGCTGCCTCGCCCAGCTTCTCATCACGCTCGACCTGACCGTGCTGCACCTCGCGGTGCCCAAACTGCTCGAAGACCTCCGGCCCACGTCGACGGAGTTCCTGTGGATCACCGACGTCTACGGGTTCACCCTCGCCGGATTCCTGGTCACGATGGGGAATCTCGGCGACCGGATCGGCCGCAAGAAGCTCCTGCTGATCGGCTCGGCGGTGTTCGGCGCCGCGTCGCTCGCCACCGCGTTCGCGCCGAACGTGGAACTGCTCATCACCGCACGCGCGCTGCTCGGCATCGCGGCGGCGACGCTCATGCCGTCGACGCTTTCCCTCGTGCGCAACGTGTTCACCGACGCGAAGCAGCGCACCATGGCCATCGGGCTGTGGAGCGGCGTCGCGATCCTCGGCATCGGGTTCGGCCCGGTGATCGCCGGGTTCCTGCTGTCGTACTTCTGGTGGGGCTCGGTGTTCCTGGTGAACGTGCCCGTCGTGGCGCTGCTCGTGCTCGCCGGTGCCGTCGTGCTGCCGGAGTCGCGGAACCCCAGCCCCGGCAGGCTCGACGCGCGCAGCGTCGCGCTCTCGATCGCGGGCATGATCGCGATCGTCTACGCCATCAAGGAAATCGCGCACCGGGGTCCCTGGCACGCGGACGTGCTGATCGCCGCGATCGTCGGGATTTCGGCGCTGGCACTGTTCCTGCGGCGGCAGCGGAACCTCACCGAACCGCTCATCGACGTGAAGCTGTTCAAGCAGCGGGCGTTCAGCGCGACCGTCGGCGTCACCCTCGTCGCGATGTTCGTGCAGCTCGCCACTTCGCTGGCGACCGCGCAGTACTTCCAGCTCGTGCTGGGCTGGTCGCCGATCCGGTCCGGGCTCGCCGGGCTGCCCGGGATGGCGGGCGCACTCGTCGGGGGTGCGTTG
Organism: Amycolatopsis minnesotensis; assembly: GCF_039529815.1. Lineage (NCBI taxonomy): Bacteria > Bacillati > Actinomycetota > Actinomycetes > Pseudonocardiales > Pseudonocardiaceae > Amycolatopsis > Amycolatopsis minnesotensis. The sequence goes on from NZ_BAAANN010000007.1 coordinate 226,656, forward strand.
TGCGGGCTCGTGGTGTCGAAGATCGGGCGCGCCGCGACCGTGGCGATCGGCTGCGCGCTGTCGGCCGCGGGGTTCCTCGGGCTCGCGCAGGTCGGCGTCGGCACGGGCTACCCGTATGTCGTCGTGGTCATGGTGGTCTTCGGCGCCGGGGTCGCGAGCACCCTGACCGTCGCCACCGACACCGTGCTCGGCGCCGTCCCGAAGGAACGGGCCGGCGCCGCGTCCGCGATCTCGGAAACGGCGAACGAACTGGGCGCGGCGCTGGGCATCGCGATCCTCGGCAGCGTGCTCACCGCGGTCTACCGGTCCCGGCTCGACCTACCCGGCCTGCCGGACACCGCGAAGGAAACCTTGGGCAACACCGTCGCCTTCGCGCAGCACCTCCCCGCCGCGGACACCGTGCTCCGGCACGCGCGGGAAGCGTTCATGACCGGGCTGCAGACGACGATGTACCTCTCCGCGGGTCTGCTCGCGGTGCTGGGCTTCCTCGCGATGATCGGCCTGCGCGGCGTGCCGGAGGTGCTCGGAGAACCCGAACCCGTTGCCGCCTGATTCCCGGCGGCCCTAGTCGATTTCGGTCCAGCGTCCCTCCGGGTGCTCGTCGGCCGCCAGCCACATCATCGGCTGGAGGTCGGCGAGCCGCTCGTCGAACCCCTCGTCGCCGGGGAACCTGCCGTCGTTGTCGGCCCAGTTCAGTTGCAGGAACGGCACTTCCGGTGTGTCCGAATAGAACTGCCGCGCGAGGACGAGCACGCTCCACGTCCAGCTCGGGTCCACTTGTCGCAGGCGCAGCCCGGCACCGGGCATCTCGACGCGGTCGATGAGCTGGTCGGCCGGTGCCGGTTCCCGGCTCGCGGCGGCGCCGGTCGCGACCAGTTCCAGCACTTCCGTGCTCTCCGCCTTGCCGAGCCCGAAGATCGCGATCTCCGGGAAGCGGTAGGAATGCCACAGCCCCAGCGTGTAGCCGACCGGGGAGCCGCCGTAGGTATGCGTCGTCACCGACCATCCGCGCTCGGCGATCTCACCGCGCGTATGGCGGAACCACCGGGCGAGCGGCTGGCCGCTCCACTCGGCTTCATCTCGGCAAACGGGACAACGGCAGGAGACGGATTTCGAGCGCACCCGAAAACGCTAGCGCCCCGGTACGACAAAACGGCACGGCTGATCTCGGCGGCTAGCGCTTCGGCCCGGCGAGCGGGACGGCGAACCGGTCGCCGCCGCGCACCATGCCCAGAAGTGGTTTGCTCAGCACGGAAAGCAGCCGCGCCGCCCACGGCCGCCCGTTGCGGCGCGCGATGCCGGGGCCGAACGCGTCCATCATCGCGACCGTGCCCGGAAGCGTCCGCACGAACAGCGTGGCCTCGACGATCAAGCCCTCTTCGAGCTTCAGCAGGGTCGCCTCCTCGACGTCTTCGCCGCGGACCGTGGCGCGGTAGATCACCACGCGCGTGTGCTCGTCGCCGATGTCGGTGTGGAACCGCACGTCTTCGAGGTGTTCGAAGGCGACGGTCAGCAGCTCCCTGAGCTGGCCGTGCCCGGTGAAGCTGACCCGGTTCGTCAACGGCGAGCGCACGACGGCCTCGTGCGCGAAGGTCGACAGCGCCAGGTCGACATCGCCGGTCTCGGCGGCCTCGCGGTACCGGACGGTGACTTCACTGGTTTCCATCGTTCCTCCCGACGAGTGCCCCCAACCCGCGCCAGAGCAGGTCGGTGGTCAGTGCGACGACGTCCTCGCGAGGTACGTCGCGGTTGTGCCACCACCAGGTGGCGATGGCGTTGAGCGCGCTCTTGGCCGCTTCCGCGAGGGCTTCCCCCGCCCGCGCGTGCGGCAGGTTCGCGGTGAGCGCGAGCACGGGCGCCTGCTGGAAGACGACCGTGAGCCGCTCCGTCGCGCGTGCCTGGCCCCGCCGGTGCACCTCGGCGACCGCGGGGTCGGCCGGCGTCTCGGCGAAGATCATCCGCATCCCGCGCTCGTGGGTTTCCAGCCAGGCGAAGATGACGTCGACCCGCGATCGCAGCACCTGTTCGAGGTCACCGCTCTCCGGGACGTCGGCCCAGCCGGCCAGCAGGCTGTCCACTTCGGATTCGAGCAGCGCGGCGTAGAGGTCGGCCTTGGCCGGGAAGTGGTCGTAGAGCACCGGCGTGCTGATCCCGGCCGCCGTCGCCACCTCGCGCATCCCCGCCGCGTTGTACCCGGACGCGGCGAACACGTCACCGGCCGCCGCGAGGATCCGCTCGCGGCGCTCCTGCCTGCTCAAACGCTTACCTGACATCGGTTAGGTACGATACCTAACCGATGTCAGGTTGTCGAGGGCCGCCCCGGATTCCGCGTCAGTCCAGGCAGAACTCGTTGCCCTCGGGATCGGTCATGACGATGTGGCCGCCGCCCATCGGCGGTTCGGGGTCCTCGCGGTGCACCCGCGTCGCGCCCAGCGCGACGAGGCGGGCGCATTCGGCCTCCAACGCCGCCATCCGTTCCTCGCCGTGCAGTCCGGGAGCCGCGCGCACATCGAGGTGGACGCGGTTCTTGGCGACCTTTTCTTCGGGAACCTGCTGGAAGAAGACCCGCGGGCCGTGCCCGTCCGGGTCCTCGATGGCCGATCGCGTGGCGCGCTCCGCCTCCGGCACGCCGACGCGCGCGAGGAACTCGTCCCAGGCGGCGAGGGGGTCCGCGCCCTCGGGCAGCTCGACTCCCGGCGGACCGGGGTGGACGTAGCCCAGCACGTCGCGCCAGAAGGTGGACAGCGCCTTCGGGTCGTGGGCGTCGAAGGTGACCTGGAACTGGCGGCTCATCGGGTCGCTCCGGTTTTCGTGTGCGGGTGGAGGTCGCGCAGCAGGCAGACCTCGGACAGGTGGTGGATCAGCTCGCGGTGGATGTGCAGCACCAGATCGGCCGTGGACGCCTCGGGGTAGGGCTCCTTCTCACCGACCGGGACCAGGAGCCCGGCCTCGCCGAGGCCGCGCAGCCCGGCGAGCCAGACGTCGAGCTGCGTCTCGAGCTGGTCGAGCGCGGTGGCCGCGTCGCCCGCGTACTCCCAGGTTTCGTACGACGCCGCCGGTGCGCCGAAGTGCGCGGCGTTGCGCATGGCGAGCACGCCGACGATGACGTGCCCGAGCCGCCAGGCGATCGTGGTGAAGGGCGCGGGGTCCGGCGCGGGGAAGGCGTAGTCGATCGTGAACTCGCCGCCACCGGCCTGCACGGGCGCCGCCGAACTGCCGCGCGGCCGCACGCTCCAGGCATCCGGCGCGGGCGCCCAGAAGTACTCGTCGTCGGTGAGGCCGTCGAGCCGTGCTCGGAGCTGGTGGTTCCAGTGGAACTCCCACTGCTCGCGCAGCGCCCGGTTCCAGTCGTTGTCGGTCATGGGGTCACCCTGGCACCCCTAGCGGACAGATCCGGTCCGCTATCTCTGCCAAGGTGGGTGGCGTGGACGTGTCCGGAAGCGCGGAGCGGGTGCTCACCCTGCTCGGGTTGCTGCAGCAGCGGCAGGTGTGGACCGGCCCCGAACTCGCCGACCGGCTGGGGGTCACGGCGCGGACGGTGCGGCGCGACGTCGAGCGCCTGCGCACGCTCGGCTATCCGGTGCACGCCAGCCAGGGCATCGGCGGCGGCTACCAGCTCGGCGCCGGGCAGGACCTGCCGCCGCTGCTGCTCGACGACGAAGAGGCGATCGCCACCACGGTCTCCCTGCTCGGCGGCATCGGCGATGGCGAGGCCGCGCTCCGGGCGCTGGCCAAGCTCGACCGCGTGCTGCCCACCCGGCTGCGGCACGAGGTGCGCGCGCTCTCCGGCTCGGTGGAGTCCTTCGGCGGCGGCCGCACACCCGTCGGCCCCGAGGTGCTCATGACACTGGCCAGGGCGTGCCGCGACGAGGTCGAGATCGGCTTCGCCTACCGTTCAGCGGCCGAAACGCGGCGGGTCGAGCCCTACCGCCTCGTCGCCTCCGACCGGCGCTGGTACCTGCTCGCCTACGACCTCGACCGCGACGACTGGCGCAGCTTCCGCGTCGACCGGATGAGCGACGTGTCCGCGCGCACCTGGCGCTTCCGCCCGCGCGCCGCGCCCGACGCGGCGGCATACGTGCAGGAGGGCGTGGCGAGCCGGGTTTACCCGCACCAGGCGCGCTTCCTCGTGCACGCTCCGGCCGAGACGGTGGGCGCGCAGATTTCGGCGTCGGCGGCCGTCGTACGACCGCGGGGCAGCGAACTCTGCGAGGTGCTCAGCGGCGGCGGCAATCTCGACTTCGTGCTCATGCACGTGCTGCTGCTGGGCCACGACTTCGAGGTGCTCGATCCCCCGGAGCTGGGGCAGCGCTGCCGCGCGCTGGCCGCGAAACTGCTGGCGGCGGGCGCACCGGCGCCGGATCCCTGATCCCTGAATCTCCGCGGCGCGCGGCAGTCCCTCCCACGGACACCCCGGCGCTCCAGGATCGAACGAAGAGTCCCTTTCGTTCGGCCCCCGGAGGGGTCCCCCGATTTCAACGCTACCGCGAAGCACCGACAGTTCCGGGCCGCGCGCTCCCCCTTTTCCGCCGCCGCGCCGACGTGCGTAGGCTCGGATCCCGTGCGCGAAGTCGTTGTGATCGGTGGCGGGATCGTCGGCCTTGCCGTGGCCTGGGAGCTGCGGCAGCGGGGTGTCGGCGTGACCGTGCTGGAAAAGGAAGACCACTGGGCGGCCCACCAGACCGGCCACAACTCCAACGTGGTGCACGCCGGGCTGTACTACAAGCCGGGCTCCTTCAAGGCGCGGATGTCGGTGGCCGGGAACCGGTCCATCGTCGACTTCGCGAAGGAGCACGGCGTCGGCGTCGAGGTGTGCGGCAAGCTCGTCGTCGCGACTTCGGAGTCCGAACTGCCCGCGCTGGCCGTACTGGCCGAACGCGCCGAGGCGAACGGCGTCCCGGCGAAGGTGGTCAGTGCCGCGGAGGCCCGCGAGTACGAGCCCGAGGTCGCCTGCGTCAGCGCGCTGCGCGTCGAGTCGACCGGGATCATCGACTTCCCCGGCATCTGCGCCGCGCTGGTGCGCCTGCTGGAGGAAGCCGGGGCCGATCTGCGGCTGTCCACCCCCGCGCTGGGCATCCGGCCCGGCGCCACCGGTGGCGTCGAAATCGCCACCGGGAGCGAGGTGCTGCGCGCCGACGCGCTGGTCAACTGCGCGGGCCTGCACTCCGACCGCGTCGCCCGCCTCGCCGGGGTCACCCCGCGCGCCCGGATCGTCCCGTTCCGCGGCGAGTACTACGAGCTCCGCCCCGAACGGCGCCACCTCGTCCGCGGCCTGATCTACCCGGTGCCCGACGCGTCGCTGCCGTTCCTCGGCGTGCACCTCACGCGGATGCTCGACGGCAGCGTCCACGCGGGCCCGAACGCCGTGCTCGCGCTGCGCCGCGAAGGCTACCGCTGGGGCGACGTGTCCGTGAAGGACCTCGCCGAGGTCGCCAGGTACTCCGGCTCCTGGAACCTCGCGAAGAAGTACGCCTACCCGATCGGCCTCGACGAAGTCCGCCGCTCGTTCTCGAAACGGCGCTTCGCCGCGAGCCTCGCGAAGCTGGTGCCCGCCGTCGGCCCCGGCGACATCGTGCGCCACGGCTCCGGCGTCCGCGCGCAGGCGCTGCTCCCCGACGGCTCGATGGTCGACGACTTCCTGATCGAGACCGCGCCGAACCAGGTGCACGTACTCAACGCGCCGTCACCGGCCGCGACCAGCGCGCTGGAGATCGCGAAGCACGTCGCGGACGAGGTCAGCCAGTCGGCAGCTTCGCGCTGATCAGCGGGATCGCGGCGCGGAGCTGCTCGCAGGCCTTCGCCGGGTCGTTGTTGTTGCCGCTGGTGATCTTGACCGACGACTTCTCCGAGAACGGCAGGATCGCCGAGCACTGCTTCGGGTTGCCGTCGGGGTTGGTGAACAGGTCCCACGAGCGCGTGCCCGCCTTGATCTGCTCGTCGGCCTGCTCGTCGGTGTAGTTGACCTCGGCCTCGGACTTTTCCGGGTCCAGCGACACGTAGAGGAGCTGGAACCCGCTCGCTTCGGCGGGCTCCCACTCGCAGCCCGGCGGCGTCGTGCTCTTCGGCGACCGGTCCTTGCCGGTCTTGCGGCCCGGCGCGGTGACCTGGAACTGGGCCAGCTCGGCCGCGCTCAGCAGATCGCACGGCTCGACGCCGGCGAGCGCGCTCGGTGCCTTTTTCGGCTTCGGCGCCAGCGGAGGTGCCGGAGACCCGCCGGGAAGATGCGCCGCCACCTGCGGCATCGCGAGCTTCGCGAGGTCGCACGCCTTGCTGGTGTCCTTGTTGTTGTTGCTCTCCACCAGCGCGAACGAGGCGTCCGCCAGCTTCGTCGCGTACAGGCAGTTCCCGGGCCCGGCGAGGCTCTCGTACTGCGACCACTGCAGGCCGCCGTAGGTCGCCGGCTCCTTCGGCTGCGAGCCGCCGAAGAAGTCCTCCAGCGCGATGTCCACCGTGTAGTAGACGCCCAGCGAGTCGTCGACGCTCGCGTCCGGGTCGTCGGGCTTCCACGTGCACGACGCGGGGACGTCCTGCGCCTTCCGCTCCGGGATCAGCTTGCCGTTCGGCGGGAAGCCGAGCCCGGCGAGCTGATCCGGCAACAGCAACCCGCACGGGTCGTTCGGGTCCTTCGGCGGCGGCACCGGCTTCGCCCCCGGCGCCGGCGCGGCGACCCCCGCCACCGTCGACGTACAACCCCCGGCGAGCAGCACCGCGGCGGCCAGCAGGCCGAGCCTTACCTTCACGAACACACTCCTCGCGTCACTCCGCGGGGAGTCTAACCGCGATCAAGAGCCCAGCCCCGCCGAATCCCGCAGATGCCCACTTCGCGGGCGGCCCGATCCTCACTTGCCGGCCAGTTTCGGCAGGACGGCCGCGGCGACCCGCTTGACCTGGTCACAAGCAGTGGCGGGGTTTTCGGTATCGGTGACCGCCAGTTTCGCTTCGGCGCCATCCGAATACGCGTCGACGGCCCAGCAGTCCGCGGGCTCTCCGCTCGGAGCGGGGTAAAGAAACACGCTGCGCATGCCGGAGTAGAAGGTTTCCTTTTTCCGTTCCATGTCGAAACGCCGGTTACCGGCCGGATCGTCGGTCAGCAGCTGAACGGAGACCGCTTTCATCCGATTCCCGTCGAGGGGGCGCCATTGGCACCCTGGACCGTTTTCCGCCGAACGCTCCTCCCGGCCCGTCTTCTGACCGGTGCCCAACCGGAACTGCCGCAGTTCCGCCGCGGCCAGCAAGTCACAGGGCTCGACACTGGCAAGCAGTTTCGAGGCCCTGCCGGGAGGCAGCTTCGGGAGGAACGGCGGTGCCGGCGCACCACCCGGCAAACGGGCGGAAACCATGGGCAGCACCCGCTTCACCGGACCGCACGAAAGCGCGGGATCGCTGAAGTTCGAACTGGACACACTCACGAAGGACGTGGTGGAAAGCTTGTGCAGGAACGTACAACCACCCGCGTCGGCGAACGTGGCCATGCGCGACCATGCCAGGCCGCCGATCGTCGCCTGTTCGAGCGGTGCCGCGCTGTTGGTGTAGTCCTCCATCGTGATGTCCGTGCTGTAGTCGACGCTCACCGAGTCGTGCATCTCGGCCTCCGGATCATCGCGATCCCAGTAGCAGCCAGGCGGCGCGTGCTGTTCCGGGCTCCCTGGCACGAAGACCCCTCGCGGAACCATCCCCAGCACGACGGCCTCGTCCGGCGTCAGCAGCCCGCACGGATCGTGGGAACCCAAAGACGGCAACACGGCCTTCACCCCGGGCGCCGGTACCGGCCCGCCCGCGACGACACCTGGAGCGCACGCCGCCGACGTGCTCAGCAGCAGGCACAGCGCCACCACTCGCCACGTCCGCACAATTCCCCTCCCCGTACCCGGCATTACCGGTTCCCCGTCCTCGACCGGAGCACGATCATCCCGGCGGGATTTTCGGCGTCAGGAACTCGATCACCTGCCGCACCAGGTCGCACGCCTTCGTCGGATCGTTCCTGCTGCCGCCGGTGACGGCTACCGCCGACTTGGCGGCGACGGGGAGAACCGCCTCGCAGTTCCGCGGATTGCCGCTCACGTTCGTGTAGAGGCGCCAAATCCGGTCCGCGGCCCTGACCTGTTCGTCCACGGACTCGTCCCCCGCGGCTTCGTCCGCTGACCTGGCGGGATCGAGGTACAGGTAGATCATCTCGTACTCCGAGGTGGGCGAGGTCTCCCATTGGCACCCCGGGGCGCCGCCGATCGCGCCGCGGCCGGTACCGGTCTTTTCACCGGGCGGCTGGAGCTGGAACCGCACGAGGTCCGCGGGTGCGAACAGGTCGCAGGGCTCGATGCCGATCAGCGGGCTCGCCGACGACTTCGGCTTCCCCCGCAACGGCGGAGCGGGCAGGCCGCCGGGAAGGTGCGCGGCGACCTGCGGCAACGCCAGTTTCGCCCGATCGCACGACTTCGCCTGGTCCGTGTAGTCCTCGCTCGTCACCTCGACGAACGACGCGCCCCCGAGCTTGACCGCGAGCGAGCACCTGTTCGGGCCGACGATCGTCTCGTACCGCGCCCAGGCGAGGCCGCCCGACCGCAGTTGCCCGATCGGCGGTTCACCGGGGTGGAACCGGTCCACGGGAACCGTCGTGCTGTACATCACCGCGAGGCCGTCGTAGATGTTCACCTTGCGGGGGTCTGGTTCGTCCGGGTTCCACCGGCAGTACGGCGGCAACGTCCGCTGCGGGTCCCCCTGCTCCGGCTTTCCCTGCGGCACCAGACCCAGCCCCGCCGCCTGCTCGGGTGTCAGCAAACCGCACGGATCGCCTGCCCCCGTCGCGGTCTTCGAATCCGGTCCGGCAGGAGACCCGGTAACCGACGATGTACAGCCGGTGACCGCGCACAGCAGTGCGAGAGCCCCCGCGACCTTCCTCCACCCCATGGCACGATCCTCCCCTGTCGTCCACGCCGGTGCTTGCGGAGCCGGGAAGTCAGCCCGCCGGGGTCAGCACTTCCCGGCCGCCCATGAACGGCTGGAGCGCCGCCGGGATGCGGACGGAGCCGTCCTCCTGCTGGTGGTTTTCCAGGATCGCGACGATCCACCTGGTGGTGGCGAGGGTGCCGTTGAGCGTGGCGGCGGCCTGCGGGCGGCCGTTTTCGTCGCGGTAGCGGATGTTGAGCCTGCGCGCCTGGAACGTGGTGCAGTTCGAGGTCGAGGTGAGTTCGCGGTAGGCCCGCTGGCTCGGCACCCACGCCTCGCAGTCGAACTTGCGGGCGGCGGAGACGCCGAGGTCACCGGTCGCGGTGTCGATCACGCGGTAGGGCACCTCGATCTTCGCGAGCATCTGCTCCTCCCAGTCCAGCAGCCGCGCGTGTTCGGCTTCGGCGTCCTCCGGGCGGCAGAACACGAACATCTCGACCTTGTCGAACTGGTGCACGCGGATGATGCCGCGGGTGTCCTTGCCGTACGAGCCCGCTTCGCGGCGGTAGCACGACGACCAGCCCGCGTACCGGCGCGATCCCGCCGACAGGTCCAGGATCTCGTCGGCGTGGTAGCCGGCGAGCGGGACCTCGGAGGTGCCGACGAGGTACAGGTCGTCGTCGCGGAGCCGGTACACCTCGGTCGAGTGCGCGCCGAGGTAACCGGTGCCGGCCATGATCTCCGGCCGCACCAGCGACGGGGTGATCATCAGCTCGAAGCCGTTGGCGGTGGCCTGCGCGGCGGCCATGTTCAGCATCGCGAGCTGCAACTGCGCGCCGACGCCGGTGAGGAAGTAGAACCGCGAACCCGACACCTTCGCGCCGCGCTCCATGTCGATGGCGCGGATCCCCTCGGCCACTTCCAGGTGATCGCGGACGGTGAAGCCGAACTCGCGGGGGGTGCCGACGTGCTTGAGCACCTCGTAGTCGTCCTCGCCGCCGACCGGCGGGTCCGGGTGCACGAGGTTCGGGACGAGCCGGTGCAGCTCCTCGAACTCCTCCGACGCCGTGCCCTGCTCGGCCTCGGCCGCCTTGACCTCGGCGGCCAGCGTCTTGCCCGTCGCGAGCAGTGCGTCGCGCTCCTCGCCCTTCGCCTTGCCGATCCGCTTGCCGAGCTGCTTCTGCTCGGCGCGCAGCTTGTCGGCGCTGGCGATCGCGGACCTGCGCCGGGTGTCGAGGGAGAGCAGCTTGTCGACCACTCCCTCGTCTTCACCGCGTGCGCGCTGCGAGGCGCGCACGGTGTCCGGGTCTTCGCGCAGGATCCTGGGGTCAATCACGAGAACAGAGGTTAGCCGCCCGAGCGGACCGGGTTCGAGGCAGTTTCCTACTTCGCGACGAAGCGGGCGATCACCTCGGCGAGTTCGGCCCCGGCGTCCTCCTGCAGGAAGTGCCCCGCACCGGCGATCGTCGGGTGCTCGACGCCCTCGGCGCCCTTCATCGAGCGCTGCAGGATCGGCGCCATCGCACCGGTGATCGGGTCGCCGTCGGAGAACGCGCACAGGAACGGCAGGTCGAGCGCGGTCAGGGTGGACCACGCGCGCCGGTTGTCCGCGCTCGCCGGGTCGTCGGGCCGCACCGGCACCAGGCCGGGCATCGCGCGCGGGCCCGCCTTGTACATCTCGTTCGGGAACGGCGCGTCGTAGGCGGCCTTGACCTCGTCGCTCAGCGTGGTCTTGCAGCCGGCCTGCACGAGCCTGCCGATGTCGAGGACCTGCGCGTTTTCGACGGCTTCGCGGAAGGCCCACCACACCTTCGGCATGTCGGTGTCGCCGGCGGGCAGGCCGGTGTTCCCCGCGACGACGGCGGCGAAGCGCTCCGGGTGCTCGGCCACCAGCCGCAGCCCGATCAGGCCGCCCCAGTCCTGCCCGAAGAGGGTCACTTCGCGCAGGTCGAGGTGGTCGAACGCGAGCGCGCGGACCCATTCGACGTGCTTGGCGTAGGAGTGGTCGGCGATGTCGTTCGGCTTGTCGGACCGGCCGAAGCCGACGAGGTCGGGCGCGATGGCGCGCAACCCGGCGGCGGCCAGCACCGGCAGCATGCGGCGGTACAGGTAGGACCAGGACGGCTCGCCGTGCAGCAGCAGCACGGGTCTGCCGTCCGCGGGGCCCGCCTCGACCCAGGCCATCCGCACGATCCCGTCCGCGGGGTCGTCGATATCCGCGTAATGCGGCTCGAAGTCGAAGTCGGGCAGGTCGGCGAACCGGTCGTCCGGTGTCCTCAGCAGGCGCACGGGACCAACGCTAGTGGCCGCGCCGACCGACGGCCACCGTCCTTCGTGGTGACGTCAGCTGACGCCGACCGCGACCACGAGGCCCAGCGCCAGGTGGGCGGCGGCGACCACGATGCTGGCGGGCGCGAACTTCTCGCTCTCGATCGCGGAGCTGATGTCGATGCGGGTCGCCCATTCGAGCAGCCGCACCGCGAGGACCTGCACGATGATCCCGACCAGGCCGTAGACCAGCGAGGTGATCAGGCCCTCGGTGAGATCGCTCGCCGAGTTCGCGATCGCGACCACCACGATGAACGCCATGGACAGCAGCCCGGACGCGGTGACCATCACGGCGTTCGGGAGACCGCGGCGCACCAGCTCGGACAGCTTGCCCGGCGTGGTCCAGTCGATGGCGTAGAAGCCGGCGAACATCAGCACCAGGCCGACGACGCCGTACAGCAGTACCGCCCCGATCCCGCGGACGAGGTCGTGGCCGAAGGTGTCCGACAGCGCGAGGGTGGTCACAGGGTCTCCCAGTGGTCGTCAAGAGTCGCGAGTGGATTGTGCCTGGTGGGCGTTTTGCTCACGACTCCGGGATGCGATGCGGGATGAACGCGGCGCCGTCGTCGGTCACCAGCCCCGCCGTTTCCCGGATGCCGAGGCCGGCGGCGTTGTCGCCGACGATCCACGCGCCGAGCGCGGGGCGGAACCCGTCGAACTCGGGCAGCGGGTCGAACGCCTGGTAGACGTACCCTTCGGCGCCGTAGACGCCACTGGTCTGGGTCTCGTACCCGGTGGCCACGATCTGCACGTTCGCGCCTTCGCGCCCGAGCTTCGGCTTGCGCACGTACTCGGTGAGCAGGCCGGGGTCGTCGACGAAGGCGGGCAGCAGGTTCGGGTGGCCGGGGTAGTTCTCCCACAGCACGGCGAGCAGCGCCTTGTTGGACAGCAGCATCTTCCAGAGCGGCTCGACCCACAGCGTCTTCGGGAGCGTCTGCACGGCGAACTTGCCGAACTCCTCCTCGATGACCCATTCCCACGGGTAGAGCTTCACGACCGTGTTCATCGGCGCCTCTTCGAGGTCGACGAACCGCTTGAGCACCGGGTCCCAGCCGATCTCCTCGATCGCGAGGCCGACCGTGTCCAGCCCGGCCTCGGCCGCGGTCTCCTGCAGGTAGGCGGTGGTGACGTGGTCCTCGCCGGTCGGATCGGCCGTCGACCACGAGAAGTGCAGCTCGTTCGACGGCAGCAGGTCCTTGACCTCGCCCCACCGCTCCACCAGCCGCTCGTGGATCGAATTCCACTGGTCGTCGTCCGGGTGGACGTCGGTCTTCCAGTGCCACTGCACGACGGCGGCCTCGAGCAGCGAGGTCGGGGTGTCGGCGTTGTACTCGAGCAGCTTCGCCGGGCTCTTGCCGTCGTAGCGCAGGTCGAACCGGCCGTAGACGTGCGGGTCCTGGCGTTTCCACGACTCGGCGATGTGCGGCCACACCCACTCCGGGATGCCGAAGTCGCGGTAGCGCTCGGTGAGGATCACGTTCTCGACGGCTTCGAGGCACATCGAATGCAGGACCTCGACGTCCGCCTCGACGGAGAGCACCTCGTCCATCTCGAGGACGTAGTGCACCGACTCGTCCCAGTACGGCCGCGACTGGCCGGAGCCGTAGCGCGCCGGGGTGCCGAACACCAGGCCCTGGTCTTCGACGATGCGCTCCCAGTCACGCCGCGGCGTGCCGGTCTCCCTGTGCACGTCAGGATCCCCCGCTCTTGCCGGTGCCGGTGCTGCTCTTGCCGCTGATGCCGAAGCCGCCGCGCTGCACGGACTTGCCGGACTTGGTGGTGACGTTCGCGTTGGACGGCTTGTCGAAGCTGCCACCGGAGACGTGGCTGCCGATAGCGCCGGTGCCGCCGTAGTTGTACCGGTAGGAGTTGCCGCCGAGGAAGATGAACCCGCCGACGCCGGGGTGGTAGCCGCCGGTCTGGCTGGTCACGTAGTCCGGGTCGCAGTACTTGTCGTCGACGACGGTGCCGTCCTTGTCGGTGCAGGTCGCGCTGACGTCCTCCGGCGTGCCCACCGCGTACCAGGCCGCGACCAGGCCGACGACGCCGACGGTGACGCCGCTGCCGATCAGGACCTTGCGGCGCGTCCCGGCCTTGCGCTCGAGCTCCTTGTTCGCCGCCTCTTCCTCCTGCTCGGCGATCAGTGCCTGTCTGCGGGCGCGCTGCTCGGCGAGTGTGGGTTCCCTCGGCGTGGTGTTCTCGGCGTCCTGAAACCGCATCGCGCCGCGCTTGGGCTGGTCACCGGGAGTGTCCTGCTGCTCCTCGGGAGTGTTGTCTTCCGTCATTCCGCGCTCCGTAACCGCTGGCCACCACATTCGGGCGCTGCCCTGCCCCCAGAATCCCAGCCTATCCACCCGAGGGGTGGCGGGGACCGGCGGCGCGGGCATCATGGTGTAGATGTCGAAATTCGCCGATCGGTTTCGTCTTGCCGACACAACGCTGGGTACCCGCCTGGTCATGGGCGGTGTCTTCGTCGGCGCCATCCTCGCGCTCGCGCTGAGCGTGACGTTCTCGTGGGGCGGCGACGTGAAGGGGGGCGCGGGCGGCGGGAAGCCGGGCGACTCCGAGTCCGCGCGGGCCGCGTTCCACTCGCCGCCGGGCAGTTGCCTGCTGTGGGAGCAGCAGGACGCGGGCGACATCCACCTCGTGCCGTGTCCCCAGCCGCACCAGTTCGAGGTGACCGGCGTGGTGGACATCGGCGACCGGTACCCCAAGGGCGCGCCGTCCCCGGATCTCACGCAGTGGCGCGGCCTGGCGCAGGAGCGCTGCACGGACGGCGCGGAAAAGTACCTCGGCAAGCCGCTCGACCCGTACGGCCGCCTGACCGTGAGCGCGCTGCGCCCCGGCGAGGACGAATGGAACGACGGCGCCCGTGAGCTGCGGTGCGTGCTGCAGTGGGCGGGGCCCGGCGGGCAGTTGCAGAAGCTGTCCGGGTCGGCGAAGGACGAACAGCAGGCGAACGTCTGGGACGCCGGGACCTGCCTGGCGCTGGCCGGCAAGACGGTCGGCGACCCGATCGACTGCGCGCAGCCGCACTCGTACGAGATGGTGGGCGTGCTGGACCTGAAGACGAAGTTCAAGGACTACCCGTCCCAGGCCGATCAGAAGGCGTGGCTCGACACCGAGTGCTCGAAGGCCGTCATGGACTACACCGGCGGTGACGACTACTCGGCGCAGAAGCTGATCCTGAGCTGGGACGTGCGGGAGCAGGAGAGCTGGACCGCCGGGTCGACGAAGGTGAACTGCAAGGTCGCCGCGAAGCTGCCCGACAACACCGGGCTGGCGCCGGTCACCGGCACGATCCGGAAGGCCGCCGCCCCGCCGTCGAAGCCGGCCGCCCCGCCGAGCAGCGCCGGTGGCGGCTGATGCCGGTCGAGATGAGCCCGGAGAAGTTCGAAGAGCTGGTCGCGGACGCGCTGGACCAGGTGCCCGCGGACTTCGCCAACGCGATGGACAACGTCGTCGTGCTCGTCGAGCCGCACAACGAGGAGGACCCCGGCGTTCTCGGGCTCTACCACGGGATCGCGCTGACCGAACGCACCTCCAGCTACGGCGGGGTGCTGCCGGACCGCATTTCGATCTACCGCGAACCGCTGCTGGACATGTGCGACTCGGAGGCGGAGGTCGTGGAAGAGGTCCTGATCACCGTGGTGCACGAGGTCGGACACCACTTCGGCATCGACGACGCGCGGCTGCACGAACTGGGCTGGGGATGATGACGATGGCCGCGAAACTCGCCGACGCGCTCGCCGACCGCTTGATCGTGCCTGGCTATTCGAAGCTCGGTTTCCTCCTGCGCCGCGGCGGGTGGGAGGACCTTCCGGCGAATGCGCTGCGCGGCAAGCGCGCGATCGTCACCGGCGCGGGCTCCGGGCTCGGCAAGGCCACCGCGGCCGGTCTCGCCGGACTCGGCGCCGCCGTGCACCTGGTGGTGCGCGACGCCGCGAAGGGCGCGGTGGCGCGTGACGAGATCGCGGAGCGGGTGCCGGGCGCCGAGCTCACCGTCGACGTCTGCGATGTGTCCTCCGCGGGTTCGGTGCGGGCGTTCGCGGCGGGCTTCCTCGCCGGGCACGACGCGCTGGACGTGCTCGTGCACAACGCCGGGGTGCTGCCGCCGGAACGGCGCGAAACCCCGGACGGCGACGAGATCACGCTGGCCACGCACGTGCTCGGCCCGTTCCTGCTGACCGGTCTGCTGGCGGGCGCGCTGCGCGGGTCCGGGGACGGCAGGGTGGTGTTCGTCTCCTCGGGCGGGATGTACCGGGCGAAGCTGCGCGACGACGACCCGCAGTACACCGTCGGCGAGTACCGCGGCGCCACGGCCTACGCCAGGACGAAGCGGATGCAGGTGGTGCTGGCCGGGTTGTGGGATCGCGAGCTGGACGGCGTCGCGGTGCACAGCATGCACCCCGGCTGGGCGTCGACGCCGGGTGTCACCGACTCGCTCCCGCGGTTCGCGAAGCTGATGGCACCGCTGCTGCGGTCGGCGGAGCAGGGCGCGGACACCGTCGTGTGGCTGGCCGCCGTGCCCGGAGGCCGGGCCGGGGGCCGGCTCTGGCACGACCGCGCGCCGCGCCCGCCGCACTACCTGTCGTCGACGCGGGAAAGCCGGGCGCAGCGGGAGCGGCTGTGGGCCTACTGCGTCGAACGGACCGGTTACTCGCCGGCGCCCTTCTGAATCGTGCGGACGGTGAGCTGGTTGCCGGGGATCTGGTCGCCCGCGCACCCGGTGCCCGGTGCCTCGACGAACAGCGAGTCCCGCTCCTGCGGCGGGAAGACCCGCAGGCCGCGGACGGGTTCCGGCTTGCAGGCCGCCGCGTCGTAGTTGCCGACGTTGACGAACCCGATCTCGGCCGCGGCGCTCTGGCCCTTGCCGAGCTTGACCGCGGGCCCCTTCGAGCCGTCGCGGAACGCGGCGGCACCGACCTGGCGCCCGTCGGCGCCCGTGACGTAGGAGACGCCGGGGAAGCCCTGGACGGTGCAGGCGTGGTCGCTGATGTTGGTGAACAGCAGCGGCCGGTAGACCGTGCCCGCGGCGCCGTCGCCCCTGCCGAGCGCGAGCTTGAGGTCCTTCGCCGTGCAGAGGCCGTCGTCGGGCTTGGTCGCGGAGCTGCCCGACGTGGGTGCCGGGCTGCCCGACGTGGGTGCCGGACCGCTCGGGGCGCTGCTTTCCGGCGGCGGGGCAGGGCTGGACCCCGGATCAGGGGTGGTGCCGCACCCGGCCAGGATGGCGGCCAGCGCCGCGCCCGTCGCCGCGAGTGCGATCTTCGAGGTTCGCACCCTGGTCACCATGTCACCATGTCACCGCCTCCCTGTGCCGAGTACCCCGATGGACGTGCGGTCCACACCGGCGGTTGCGCCGCATCTTTGTCACCAGCCGTGGCGGAATGCGGTGAAAGTACAACGGAAGGTGTGGCGGGTCGCCCGGCGACCATCTCGTCCGGGTGAGATCCGGCCGGATTTCCCCGCCGCGAAGACCACCCAGAGTGTGTGGAAATCACCCTCGCTGTGGACAACCGGCACGGACTGTGGACAGCCCCGGAAGCGCCGGCGGCCGAGCAGTATGACAGCCCCCGAACCCCACTCGGCACCGGGTGCCCAAAACCCGAAACCAAACCCCTGACCAGCAACAACCTCGCCTATACCGGTACCAGAAAAGCCCCCACCCATCCCGGGGGGCGACCCCGCTCCAGTCTACCGGGCCCCCTCTGGCCGGGCGGGTGAAAAGGCGAGTTATCCACAGGTTTGGGGGCGTTGTGGACAACCGTCGCGCGGGCTACATCGGGGTGCCGGCCCAGCTCACGCAGTGCCAGCCGCCGGGGCGGGATTCCAGTACGACGCGGGCGGTGTTCGCGAGCAGTTCGTGGTCCGCGACCTCGGAGCGCACGTTGTCGCACAGCCATTCGGCGCCGAGCCGGATCGCACCGCCGTGGCTGACCAGCACGATGTCACCGGCCGGGTCGGCTTCCTCGTGCTTCGCGCGCAGGTCGGCGACCGCCGCGAGGTACCGGGACCGCACCTGTTCGCCGCTCTCGCCACCGGGCATCGAGCCCGAGAGGTCGCCCTGCGTCCACGGGTGCACCACCGCGAGGTAGGTCGCGATGGCTTCCTCGTCGTTGCGGCCTTCGAGATCGCCTGCCTGCACCTCGTGCACGCCCTCGACGAGCCGCACGTCCAACCCGAGCGACGCGGCCAGCGGTGCGGCCGTTTCCCTGGCACGGGTCGCGTACGAGGCGTAGACGGCGGCCACGTCGTGCCCGTCGAACGCCTGCACCAGCGCCCCGGCCTGCTCGTGCCCGAGCTCGGTCAGCGGCGGGCCGGGCAGCGCGGTGTCCAGGACCTGGCGCACGTTCGCGGTGCTCTGCGCGTGCCGCACGAGGTGCAGCCTCACGCGACACCACCCTTCCGGACGGCCGCCACCCAGTCGCCTGCCGCGACGAAGTCGGCGTTCTCCGCACCGGGTTCCCGGGTGCCCGGCAGCCCGTCCGCCCTCGGGTGCGAGCCGAGGAACCGGACGGCGCACCGCCGCCGCAGCGCGGCGACGGCATCACCGATCCGCGGCTCGGCGAGATGGCCTTCGAAGTCGATGAAGAAGTGGTATTCGCCGAAGTTGCTCTTCGTCGGCCTGGCGTCGAGCCTGGTCAGGTTGATGCTCCTGGTCGCGAGCTCGTTCAGCAGCGCGGCGAGCGTGCCGGTCCGGTTCGCGGCGGAGGCCACCACCGACGTGCGGTCCGCGCCGGTCGGCTCCGGCAACGGGCCGGGCGGGCGCAGCAGCAGGAACCGGGTGCGCGCGTCGGCCACGTCCGCGACCCCGGTCGCCAGCACGGTCAACGGGTAGTGCTCGACGGCGACGGGCGCCGTCACGGCGGCGTCGAACTCGCCGTCCTGGACGCCGACCGCGGCGCTCGCCGTGGACGACGACGCCAGCGGCTGGGCATCGGGCAGGTTCGCTTCCAGCCAGTGCCGCACCTGCGCCAGCGCGTGCGGATGGCTGGCGACCGTCCGGATCGGCGCGCCGTCCCCGCGGGTCAGCACGCTGAAGTGCACGGGAAGCAGCGCTTCGGCGACGGCGACGAGCGGCTGCCCTTCGACGAGGCCGTCCAGGGTGGCGGTGACCGGGCCCTCGACGGAGTTCTCCACGGGCACGCACGCGGCGTCCGCGTCCCCGGCGCGCACCGCGGCGAGCGCCTTCGGAATGGTCTCGGCGGGCACCAGTTCTTCGGCTCCGGCGAACGTGCGCGCGGCCTGTTCCGAGAAGGTCCCCCGCGGCCCGAAATAAGCGATCCGTGTCACGTCGCCAGGCTACGCACCGGCGGAGTTTCACTCAGACAGCCGGTAGGTGAATCGATGACGCGGGCCGGGGTTCTTTGCCATGCTGTACTCGTGACCGCCGAACCAGGCACGCACACCACCCACGGGACGGCACAAGGCAAAGGCGTGCTCCGCACGCCGGAACTGGTGCTGTGCGCTGTCGACGAACCGCTCGCCCGCGCGTGGGAATCCGTGGTGGACGCACTGTCCCGTTCGGACTCGGCGGTGCGCGTCCACCGCGGCTCGGTGCTCGACGTGCTCGCGCACGCGGTGGTCAGCCCGGCCAACTCCCACGGCTGGATGCGCGGCGGTATCGACGCGGTCTACGCGCGCACCTTCCCCGAGGTCGAGCAGAACGTGCGCAGCGCGGTGCTCGCCTACCACGGCGGCGAGGTGCCGATCGGGGAAGCGGTGGTGGTGCCGACCGGCGCGCCGTCGCCGCCGTGGCTGATCAGCGCACCGACCATGCGCGAGCCGGGCGAACTGCTGCCGGCGGACACCGTGCACCCCTACCTCGCGGCGCGGGCGGTCTTCCTGCTCTGGCGCGACGGCAGGCTCGAACACGGGCCTGGGGTGCGCGAAGCGGTCGACGTGATCGCGATGCCGGGGCTCGGCACCGGCATCGGCGGTGTGCCACCGGAGGCCTGCGCGCGCCAGGTCGCGGCGGCGTGGCGCGAGGTCTTCCCCACTCCGTAACACATAGTCACGAAATCGGTGTCCGTACTGGGAAAACCCGACGGAGACGCGAGTTCGTTCCTCACCCAAGGTCACGACTTCGACGGCGTGTACTACGTCACAGCGCGTTCACGCCAGGTAAGCCCTACCGTTGGAACCGCGTTACGCAGAAAGACCAAGCACCAGCCCACCGACGGGCGAGGAGTATGCGATGCCGCGGGTGCGTGAGCTCAGTCCCTATGTGGAACTGCACCGGGAACAGTGGCGGGAGCTGCGGCGCGCCACCCCGCTCCCGCTGACCGCCGAAGAACTGCTCCGCCTGCGCGGGCTCGGCGAACAGGTCGACCTCGCGGAGGTCGCCGAGGTCTACCTCCCGCTGTCCAGACTGATCAACCTCCAGGTCGCCGCGCGGCAACGGCTCTACGAAGCCACCACGACGTTCCTCGGCGAGGACTGCCGCAACACCAAGGTGCCGTTCGTGATCGGCATCGCGGGCAGCGTCGCGGTCGGCAAGTCGACCACCGCGCGCCTGCTGCGCACGCTGCTCGCCCGCTGGCCGGACCACCCCAGGGTCGACCTGGTGACCACCGACGGGTTCCTCTACCCGGGCGCGGAGCTGACCCGCCGCGGGATCATGCACCGCAAGGGCTTCCCGGAGAGCTACGACCGCAGGGCACTGCTGCGGTTCGTCGCGGACGTGAAATCGGGTGCCGACCGGGTGAGCGCGCCGGTCTACTCGCACCTGGCCTACGACATCCTCCCCGGCCACGAGCAGGTCGTGGAGAAGCCGGACATCCTGATCATCGAAGGGCTCAACGTCCTGCAGCCGGGCCCGAGGCTGACCGTCTCGGACCTGTTCGACTTCTCGATCTACGTCGACGCCCACACCTCGGACATCGAGCACTGGTACGTCGAGCGGTTCCTCAAGCTGCGGCACACCGCGTTCTCCGACCCCGCCTCGCACTTCCACCACTTCGCCGGCCTCCCCGACGACGAGGCGCGCGACGAGGCGCGGCACCTGTGGCGCACCATCAACGAACCGAACCTCGTGGACAACATCCGTCCCACCCGCCCCAGGGCGACGCTCGTGCTGCGCAAGGACTCCGACCACTCCATCAACCGGGTCCGGCTGCGCAAGCTCTGAGCTCCGCCACTCTCCGGCGTCACCCCTCGGCCGTTCGGCCGAGGGGGCGCGGTCAGCAGTAACCGGTTGGCCGATTCCCCCGGCGCGGCCTCCCAGCGACCCTGGTGTGCGGAGAAACCATTCCTGACCAGGGAGGAGGCGCACCATGTTCTCGACGATCATGACCTGGATCGGCGCCATGCTCGGCGTGACGATCCTGCTCGCCACGGCCGTTGGCGCGTTCGCCCTCGACCTCTTCGACGAGAAGCGCGAGCGGTCGGCGCCGCGGGAGACGGAACCGACCGCCCCGCAGGGCCACTAGAGCCGGAAGTTCCCCAGGCCGAACGAGCCGACCGTGGCGTTCCGGTCGACCGCACCCGCGATACCGGGCACCGTGCCCTTGTTGCTGTGCTGGTGCACCGCGAGCCGCGGGTGCCCCCAGCCGGGATTGCCGGGATCGCCGTTGTAGCGCGCGATCCAGAGCAGCACGCCGTCGTCGGCCCACTCGTCGGGCCGCAGGATCGTGGTCCACCAGTTGAGGTTGGCGTAGACCAGTACCCCGTGCACGCCGGTGCGCTGCCGGAACTGGGCGATGAAGTCCCTGACGAAGGCGTTGGCGTCACCGAACCCGCTCGCCTCCATGTCGAGCGCGGGCCACACGCTTCCCGGCGTGAGCAGGCCGCGTTCGTTCAACCGGTCGGCGAAGTGCGCGACCTGCGCGCCCACGTCGACCGGGCGCGCGAAGTGGTAGCCGCCCGCGGCGACACCGGCGCCGCGGGCGCCGTCGGCGAACCCCGCCGCTTTCGGGTCCACGTAGTCGGTCGACTCGGTGACCTTCAGCAACGCGTACGTGATGTTGTTGCCGTGTACCGCGTTCCAGTCCTGCACGGTCTGGTAGTGCGAAATGTCGACGCCGTAGTCGGTCATCGGAATGCTCCTCCCGCGCGACAGCCGGACTTCCACTGTCCCAGCAGGCGGCGAGCACGCCCCGCTGAACGACCCGATTTCACACAGGTGGCCCAGCAGTTCACGATCAGCCCAGCGAGGACAACCCCGCTTCGTAGTCGTCGAGATCGAATTCCATGCTGGACTCGGTCGCCGGTTCGAGGTGCTTGGCGAGCACCTGTTCCACTTGCGACAACACTTCTTCGCGTTCCAGCCCCTTACCCCCGAGCCGCTTCGCGGCCTCCCAGACGGCCGCGGGATCGTTGTCCCACAACTGGTCCACGATCGTCGTGCGCATCGCGAGCCGCATCCGCTCCTGCTCGTCGAAATCGTCACCGGCGAGAGACTCGTGGTATTCGGGGAACTCGCCGACCACCAGCAGCCTGCGCTGTTCGGCGTCGGTCGGGTCGAGTTCGAGCTCGTCGTCGCCGATCACCGTGACCGTGTCCGGGATCGCGAACATGCGGCGCGCCAACAGGTCCACGAGCGCCTCGGGATCGTCGACGTTCTCGGTGCCGTCGAGGTAGACATCCGCACTGTCCACTTCGGAATCGTCCTCGGCGAGTTCTTCGAGGACCTCGTCGATGGCGCCGAGGAGGGTCCCGGTGGCTTCCTCGGACAAGCCATCGCGGCGCGCGCCCCATTCCGCCCACGCGCGCACGACGTCGGGCAGCGCGGCTTCGATGTCCTCGCCGAGATCGTCGTCGCCGTCGAACACGGTGTCGAGGAAGAACGCGAGCTTTTCCGGGCCCACGCGCAGCGGACGGCGCGGATCGTGCTCGGCCCCGAACTCGGCGAGCATCTCGGCGACGGCCCTCGTCGCCTCGTCGTCGTCGAGTTCAGCGGCGGTGCCTTCGTCCGCCGCGAAGGCGAAGAACGCGGCGATCGCGTCCGCCTGCTCCTGCTCGCCGAACTCCGGCGTCTCCTCGGCCTGCTCGGGCTCGCCGAGCAGGCGCGCGCGGGAGAGCGCCAGCGCGCGGAACCGCGAGAAGTCGGCACTCACCTCGGGGTCCTCGATGGAGTCCGTGATCGCGATGCCGTCTTCGAGCAGCAGGCGGGCGCGGCCGGGCGGCACCTGCTCGAACACCATCAGCTCACCGCCTTCGGCGGCCTGGCCGCGCATCTCGGCCAGCACCTCGTCCGGGGCCTCGACGACCACGACGTCCTTGACCCAGCCGTCGAACTCGACGAAGTCGAGCAGTGCGAGCACACCGTGCGCGGTGTCGCCCTCGCCGAAGACGCACAGCAGCGACGACGCGTCGCCGTAGACGTCGGCGGTCCGCCAGCACTCGCCGACGCCGAACTCGCCGAGCGTCGCGGCCCACTCCGGTTCCGGCAGGCCGCGCTTGACCACGCCCGCGAGCGCCTCGCCCGCGTCGGCGCGCTGGCCCTCGTCGTCACCGAGGCTGGCGAAGGCGGCCAGGAACGCGGCGGCGGGCGCGGTGCCCTTGTCCGCGGCCAGCTCGACCAGCTCGGGGCCGAGGTCGTCGCCGGTCTCCCACCACTGGCCCATCAGCTCGGAGGTGAGCAGCTCGACCTCCAGGTGCCCCGGCTCGGTGCCGAGGTTCGCGTAGTCACCCAGCACGTCCTTGAAGAATCCGGTCAAGCTCTGCGGCTCGGGCTCTTCGGACGACGACTGCTTTTTGCGTACACGGCTCACCGGGCTCATGCGCACCATGTTTCCATCGAGCCGAACGGCTCAGCGGCCGACCCTGGGCAGCGCGATCCGCGCGTTGCGGACCTCGGCGAGCAGGCGGGTCTTCCGCTTGTGCGTTTCGACCAGTTCGGCCAGGTAACTGCTGAACTCCTCGGCGGTGTCGGCGCGCTTGTGCAGGGCGCGCAGCTTCCGCAGCTGCTTGGCCGCCTCGCGGTAGTTGAACGCGTCCTTGTGCGCGATGAGCTCTTCGACGTGCACGCGGTACACCGGGATCACGTCGACCGGATGCTCGGCTTCGCGCAGTTCGGCCAGCTCCAACCGCAGCGGCAGCGACCCGCCGAGGCGGCAGGACACCTCCCACGCGTCGTCCGTGCGCTCCTCGGTCAGCAGCACCCGCACGAGCTCGTCGGCCGCGGCCGGGTCCTGCTCGGCACGCACCCGCAGAAGCTCCATCGCGGTCTCCCGTTCGGCGTCCCAGCGGCCGAGCGCGCTCGCCGACTCGCGCAGCGCGAGATAGGCGGCGTGGGTCGAGACGCGCTGAAACTCGTTGCGGCGCAACGTCAACGCCTCGTCGCCCTGACCGGCTTCGCGGTAGGCGCCGGCGAGTTCGTCGACGACGGGCGCCCGCGCGGCACCCTTGTCGTGCGCGAGCGCCTTCGCCGCGTGCGCGATCGCTTCGGTGTGCCGCCCCGCACCGCGCAGCACGCGCACGATCTTCAGGCTGATGTCGAGCCGCTGCGGTTTCGCGGACAGGATCGCGACGAGCGCGTCGACGTCCCCGGACACTTCGGCCAGTGACTCCTGCAACCGCTCCGCGGCGCCCCGCCGCGGGTCGTCGGCGGCCCCGGCCAGCACTTCGTCCACAATGGACTTAAGATGCGCGAGGCCCGCTTCGCCGAGCGCGTCGGCGAAATCGGCGAGCTCGATCTCCGCCAGCCCGGGGCCGAACTCGGTGCGCGCGATCCACTCGGCCAGCTCCGGCGGCGACGGCGGGCGCGCCGCGCAGGCACGGGCGTACAGCGTCACCGCGCGCTCCAGCTGCCCGCCGACCAGGCCGCCGGAATCGTCCATCCGCCCCAGCGCGGCGCCGATCTGGTCGATCATCCGGCGCGCCAGCGGCGCCACGTCCGCGCGGGTGCCGCCGTCGAGCAGGCGCTGCAGCGTGTCGAGCACCGAGCCGACCTTGGTGGCGTAGGAAAAGGACTCGCCGTCCGGGCCGCCGGCCAGCATGCGGTGCACCTCGGCGACCTCTTCGGTGTTCGCCGAGGCGCGCGCCTCCAGTTCCGCGCGCAGCCCGGGATCGCGCTCGGCGCGGTCGAGCAGCAACTCCGCGAGCGTCTCCGCGTCCAGGGACCGCAGGTACGCGGAAAGAGCGGGGGGCAGGGGCACGCGGTCCATACTGCCGCACCCGGTCGGCCGACAACGTCGGCCAACTGCGTACTCTTTTCGGCCCAATCGGCTACGACGAGTAGTCGTCCGCCTCATCGCGCGGCGCCGTTCAGCTTCGCGGCGATCCGCCGTGGCTGCGGGCTCGGCACGAACGGCGCCTGGTCGCGGATCTGCGCCAGCACCTCGTCGGCGATCACCGCCTCCGGCACGAGCACGATCGCCGTCGTCCCGCCGTACGGGGAACCACGCAGGGTCACCGAAATCCCGTGCCGGGCGGCGAGCCTGCCGCACAGGAACAGCCCGACCCCCGCGCCGGAGCCGACCAGCTCGCCGAAGTCCCGCGGTTCCCGCAGCAGCGCGTTCATCGCGTCGAGCCGCGCGGCCGGCATCCCGGCGCCGCGGTCCTCGATCTCGAGCACGATCCCGCGGCCGGCGACCGAACCGCACACCTCGACGCGGGTTTCCGCCGGCGACACCGAAATCGCGTTGTCGAGCAGCTCGGCGAGCAGGTGCACCAGATCGACCACGACGGCGCCCTCGAGGTGGGCATCGGGGAGCGCCCCGACGCCGACGCGGGTGTACGACTCGACCTCCGCGACCGCGCCGCGGACGAGCTCGGACAGGCGCACCGGGCTCCGCCAGCGGCGAGCGGGCCGCCGGTCGCCGAGCACCACCAGGTTCTCCGCGTTGCGGCGGGCGCGCGTGCTCAGGTGGTCGACGTCGAACAGCAGGCCGAGCGCGGCCGGGTCGGCGGTCGCCCGTTCGGCCTCGTCCAGGGTGCGGAGCTGCTGGTCCAGCAGGAGCTGGGTGCGCCAGGACAGTTCGGCGAACGCGTGCTTGGCGCCCGCGCGGGAAGTGGCTTCCCCGACCGCGGCGGACACCGCCGACTGCTGTGCCAGCGTGAACGCGTCCGCAAGCCGCGCGATCTCGTCGTCGCCGTGATCGAGGAACAGCAGCTCGGCGGCGGGGTCGACGCGCTCGCCCGCGCGCACCCTCGCGACCAGTTCGGGGAGCTGGACGTCGGCGACACCGGCCGTCTGGACGCGCAGCCGGTCGAGCCTGCCCGCGAGCCGCCCGGAAAACCGGGTGACCGCGAGGTAGGCGGCGACCGCGCCCGCGATGAGCGCGCCGCCGCCGAACACGGCGACCAGCAGCGCCAGCCAGGCCGCGCGGTCGGCGAGCCTCGCCACGCGGACGCTCTGTTCGAGGTAGAGCCCCACGAGCTGGTCGGCGGCCTGATGACCGGCACCTGCAGCCTGGCCCGCGCTCACGCGGTGCCAGGCTTCACCCGCCCGCAAGGTGTCGAGATCGTGGCGAACATCCGGCGCGAGCCTGCCCGCGAGCGCGTCGAGGCTGTGCTCGACGTACTGGACCGGCGCGTCCGCGCGGGAAATCACGTGAGCGAGCGAAAGCAGCTCGAACGCGGTGACCTGCTCGACGGCGATCTCGGCGCCCGGAGCGTCACCCGCCAGCTCGCGGGCCCGGCCCACCATGGCGTCGGCGTCGTTCTGGGACACGCCGACGACGACGGACGCCGACGTGGCCGACGCCGACGCCCGCGTGGCGAACGAATGCGCCCGCTCCGCCGACTGCCCCGCCCACGCGACCACACCGGCACCGGCGAGCAGCAGCGCCACCGCGGGTACGAAGGCGACCGCCCTGGCACGAGTTCGGAACGAAGGCGTGCGTGTTTGCTTCAAGGCGACCCAAACCCTTTCACCGCGACTCGCCGTTCGAGGGGTCCCCGCGCCCGCCCCGGAACGCTATGCACCCTGCAATTTGCAGGTCAATACCGTTCCACCGACCGGCCGCTCGCGGTGCGTAACCACCGTCCGCCCCCGCGACCCGGCGTGACGATGCGCCGTAACCTCGGGGTATGGCCATCGAGGTGTTGCTCGTCGACGATCACGAAGTGGTGCGTCGCGGGTTGCGGGAGCTGCTGGGCGACGAGCCGGACATCGTGGTGGTCGCGGAGGCGGGCAGCGTCGACGAGGCGCTGGCGGTCGCGTTGCACCTCGAGCCGGACGTGGCGGTGGTGGACGTGCGCCTCGGCGACGGGGACGGGGTCGGGCTGTGCCGCGAGCTGCGGTCGCGGCCGCATCCGCCGCAGTGCCTGATGCTCACCGCGTTCGACGACGAGGAGGCGATGGTCGGCGCGATCATGGCGGGCGCGTCCGGGTACCTGCTGAAGCAGGTGCGGGGGCAGGACGTGGTGACCGCGGTGCGCGAGGTCGCGGCGGGCCGCTCGCTGCTCGACCCGGTGACCACGGCGCGCGTGCTGGAGAAGTTCCGCAAGCCGCCGGAGGACGACTTCGGCGCGCTCACCGAACGCGAACGCGCGGTGCTCGAACTGATCGGTGACGGGCTGTCCAACCGGGAGATCGCGGAACGGCTGTTCCTGGCCGAAAAGACGGTCAAGAACTACGTTACGTCGGTGCTGGCGAAGCTCGGGATGCAGCGGCGCACCCAGGCGGCGGCCTGGGTCGCGCGCCGGGGCAAGTAGTGCCGGAAAACGTAACCCCCCCCCCGATGTTTTGGCGGAAGGTCCCGGTTGACGACGCGTACCACGCCTGGCTGACCGTCGGCTTCGAGCGGCGGCTGCTGGTCGTGGTCAGGACGATCACCGCGCTGACGCGCCTGCTGGACATCCTCTCCCTGGTGGAGCGGGACCACCGGATCCAGGTCGTGTTCACCTGCGACGAAGAGAACCCGGCGATCTTCCACGCCGGGGTGCCCCAGGTGCTCGACCGGTTGGGCGCCGCCGTCGTGCCGTGGGCGCTGGCCGCCAAGACCCGGTTCGACCTCGTGCTGGCCGCCAGCGAAAACGACGCGCTGCACGAACTGGACGGGCCGGTCGTCCTCGTGCCGCACGGCATCGGGTTCCAGAAGTACTACCCCGGCGGCGAAATCACCTCGGGGATGAATCCGTCGCGGCTGCTCCGGGACGGCGAGGTGGTGCCCGCGGCGCTCGCGCTGTCGCACGGGATCCAACGGGAACAGCTCCGGTTCGCGGCGCCGGCGGTCCTCGAACGCGCCGTCGTGGTCGGCGATCCGTGCCACGACCGGATGCTGGCGAGCGTGCACCGCGCCGCGCACTACCGGGCCGCGCTCGGCACCGGCCGCCGGACCCTGGTGGCACTGGCTTCGACGTGGGGGCGGCATTCGCTGTTCGGCACCACCCCGGAACTTCCCGGCCTACTGGTGAACGCGCTGCCGGTCGACGAGTACCAGGTCGCGGTGATCCTGCATCCCGGCGTCTGGGCGGCGCACGGGCCGTGGCAGATCAGGGCTTGGCTCGGGGAGGCGATCGGCCGCGGTCTCGCGCTGATCGCCCCGGAACGCGGCTGGCAGGCGACGCTGGTGGCGGCGGACTGCGTGCTCTCGGACGAAGGCTCCGCCGCGCTGTACGCGGCGGCCGTCGACAAGCCGTTGCTGCTGGCGGCGGGAAAGAGCCGGACCACGGTGGCCGGTTCCCCGCTCGCCGCGCTCGCCGGGCAGGCGCACCGCCTGGATCCCGGTGGCGACCTGCGCGCGCAGATCGAGTCCATACGCGACAGTCATCGCGCCGGCTCGCATCAGGCCGTCGTCGCGCAGGCGATCGAGCACGAGGGCGGATCGGCGGATCGCCTCACCGGCCTGCTCTACCGCTTCCTCGACCTCACCGAGCCGGAGGACCCGGCCTTCCCACCGGTGCACGCTCCGGTCGTCCCGGAGGCCCGGCTCGCCAGTTTCGTGGCGTCCGTGGACTTCGACGGCGCGGTCGCCGTCGTCGAGCGGTTCCCCCATACCTCGGCCACCCTCCCGATGCGTCACGTGGTGGCGCACGCCGAACAGGCGGAACTCCGCGAACTGGACGGCGCGGCCGTTGTCTGGTCCGAAATGGACGGTTCCGATCCCGCCGCGCTGCTGGCCGGATGGCCCGCCGCCCGCCTTGCCGCCGCCACGGACGACACCCGGTGCGCGGTTCTCCTGCGCGAGGGCGATTCGTACGAGCTGACCGCACCCGGCGTCGCTCCGATCGCGCTCGCGTCACTCGCCTACGCACTGGTCACGCGGCGCGAACCGGTGGCGGGAAGGCACCGGCTGCGGATCGGCGGCCGGGTCTTCGACGTCACCTCGACGCGACGGGGCTGACCTTCGGCTGGAGTTCGAACTGCTTGGGGTGCCCCGCGTCGTAATAGGTCTTGTACGCCCGCAGCCAGTAGTCGTGCGCCGATTTCCAGTCGCCCCTCGCCGCCAGGAAATCGCCGTAGAGGTCGTTCAGCTCGGCGGAGTACTGGGTCGCACCGGCTTCCTCGGCGAGCCGCCACGAGTGCTGGAACGCGTGCCCTGCTTCGCCGACGCGGCCGAGTCCGATGAGCGCCTTCGTCCGGACGGTCCACACCCTGGACAGGTTCCGCACGTCGGCCGTGTTGGCGGCCGATTCGTCGAGCGCCGCGAGCGCCCGGTCGTAGGCCCCGCGCTTGACGAACACGTTGGCCTGCATCCGGGTGTGCAGGCCCAGTGCCCGCGAGCCCGCCTGCGCCATCGCCCGGTCCAGCGCGATCGACGACGCGAACAGGTCGCTCGCGTTCTCGTAGTCGCGCTGCTCCTCGAAGAACCGCCCGAAGAACTCGCGCACGGAGGATTCGAGACCGGGGTTGTCGAGGCCCCGTGCGAGTTCCAGCGCGCGATCGAGCTGGGGCCTGGCGCGGGCGAACTCGTGCGACAGCAGGTACGCGCGCCCCTGCTGGCTCCGGATGCGCGCTTCGAGCGCGTCCTCTCCCAGCCGCTGCGCGCTTTCGATGCCCCAGTTGGTGATCTCCGCGAACAGGCGGAGGTGCCCGCGGTTGATCATCAGGATTTCGAGCGCGCCGCAGATCTGGCCGACCTCCACGTCACGGCCGCGCCGGGACGCCGATCGCACGAGCGACGCGTACGCCTCGCGCTCGCGGTCGACCCAGTTCAGCGCGTCGATCGGATTCGGCCCGTCGAAGTCCCCTGCCGGGACCGCGCCGGGGACCCGGTAGCACCGCAGCCGGTCCGCCCCGGCGCGGAAGTCCGCGGCGACCGCCTGGTCGCGGTAGAACCCGAGCAGCCGATCGACCACAGTGGACTCTTCGTCGGCACGGCGGCGCGCGCCTTCGCGGACCAGGTTGTAGAGCTTGAGCCGCGATTCCCGCACGGGTGCGAGGAATCCGGCGTCATCGAGTTCGTCGAGTGCGTCGCCGACCGGCCGTCCGAGCAGCACGCGCGCCGTTCGCTCGGTGAAGTCGCCGCCCGGATGCGACGCGAGCAGCAGGCACAGTTCGGCGGCGTCACCGGACAGTTCGCCGAAGGTCTCCGCGAACGCGGCGGCGATGACGTCCGTGCCGCCGAGCGCGCCGCCCGACCGCAGATCGGCGAGCACCGAAGCGATCGGCTCCTTCGAGCGCCGGGCCCGTTTCGCGATCCGGACCGCCGCGAGGCGGATCGCGTAGGGCATCCGGTCGCACGCCTCGATCAGCTCCTTCGACCGCGGGCGTTCGGCATCGACGACCGCCCGGCCGGTGATGTGCGCCAGCAGTTCGAGCGCGGACTCCTCGTCCAGCGCGTCCAGCTTGATCTCCGCCGACGGGTACTCGGCGAGCAGTTCGTCGTCCGGCCGGATCGCGGTGACCAGCACCAGGCTGTGCGGCGACGGCGGCACCAGTTCCCGCACGTCCGTGAGGCTTTCCGCGTTGTCGAGCGCGAGCAGGAACCGGCGGCGCGCGGTCACGCGCCGGTACTGCGCCCACAGTTCGGGCGCGTTCGCGGTCAGCAGGGCGTTGTCGACGCCGAGTTCGGCGAGGATGTGGGTGACGATCTCGGTGCGGCGCAGAACGCTGCCGGTCCGCCACTCGGTGAAGTCGACGTACACCTGCCCGTCCGGGAACCGGTCCGCCGTTTCGGCGGCGATCCTGGTCACCAGCGAGGTCTTGCCGACACCGCGCCTGCCGGTGACCAGGTGCAGGCCGGGCGCGCTGCCACCGGTCAGCGCGGACGTCCGGTCGACGAAGGGGTCGGCGAGCCTCGGCATGGAGCGCGCCGTTCCCGGCGGTCCGGAGTGGACGGACACCAGCTCGGACAGGCGTGCCGCGAATTCCGGGTCGGCGCGGACAGCTTCGACGATCGCGGTTTCCAGGCCGGGCTGGTCGCCGAGCAGTGCGGTGACCTGTTCCTCGTCCCTGCCGCGGGCGAGTGCGCCGGTCACGACCTCCTTCAGGCCGCCGACGGCGCCGGTGACCACGGCCTTGGCCACTTCGACCGCGAGGATCTCCCACACGACGTGTCCCCCTCAGCACTGTAGGTCACCCACGGTAGCAATTCCGGGGTGCGCGGGGAACCGGTCAGTGCGGGAGCGGGAGGTCGAAGGCGACCAGGGTGCCCATGCTGGGCGAGGAGTTCACGAAGAACTTCCCGCCCGCGGCGTCGGCGCGTTCGGACAGGTGGCGCAGGCCGCGCGTGGCGACGCCCTGGGGGACGCCGGATCCGTTGTCGCGGACGCGCAGTTTCACGCCTTCGCCGTCGCGGCTGAGCGTGACGCGGCATTCGCTCGCCCCCGAATGCCTGACCACATTGGACAGTGCCTCGCGCAGTGCGGCGCGGATGTGGTCGGCGCCTTCGGCGGGGATGTCGCCGAGGTCGCCGGACAGTTCCAGGGTGGGCGGGAAGCCCAGCAGCTCGCCCGCGATCCGCACCTCGCCGTTGGCCGATTCGGCCAGGTCGGTCGCGGGTGCCTGGGCGTGTTCCGGGTCGGGTGAGCGGAGCGCGCGGACGGTGCCGCGGATTTCCTCGATCGTCTGGTCGAGCTGGTCGACGGCTTCGCCGAGGCGTTCTGCGTCGCCTTGGGCGAAGCGCTTCCGCATGCGCCTGCGCACCCGGTCGAGCTGCATGCCGGCCGCGTAGAGGCGCTGCACGATGACGTCGTGCAGCTCGCGCGCGATGCGTTCGCGTTCCTGGTACAGCGTCACCCGGTGCCGCGCGTTGGCGCCTTCCGCGAGCGCGAGCACCACCCCGGCCTGCGCGGCGAACGCGGTGAGCACCTCGATGGTCGCCGCCGAAAACGGCTCCGCGCCCTGGCGCCGGTAGACGGTGAGCGCGCCGAGCACGCGGCCGCCCGCCCCGAACGGCGCGGCGGCGAACGGGCCGAACCGCTTCAGCTCGTCCGGCACGTACGGCGCGGTCCTCGGGTCGGTGGTGACGTCGGCGGCGACCACGGTTTCGCCGCCGCGCGCGACCTTGCCCGCGGCGGATTCGGGCGCCAGCACGAGCCCGACCAGTGTCTGCGTGGTGTCGCCGCAGGCGGCTTCGATCGACACCGTGCCGTCGTCCGCGCGGACCATCACCACGCCGAGATCGGCTTCGGCGAGTTCGGCCGCCCGTGCCACGACAGAGCCGAGCACCGCGCTCGGTTCGTCGCCGGAGAGCGCGGTCGTGGTGATCTCGGTGGCCGCGGACAGTGCGCGCGCGGCGAGTGTCGGTTCCATCAGCACTGCCAACATTACGACCGGCTCCCGGCGTGGGCTGGCTCGCCTGCCGTGACACGCCCTTCGCGCACTTCGAGCACGAGGTCCGCGTCCGCCGCTTCGCCGGCGTGGTGGGTCACGTGCACGACCGTGCGGCCCGCGAGCGCGGCCCGCAGGTTGGCCGACACGGCGTCCGCGGTCGGGCCGTCGAGGTGCGCGGTGGGCTCGTCGAGCAGGACGAGACCGGCCCGGGGTGCCGCGAGCAGTGCCCTGGCGACGGCGAGCCGCCGCGCCTGGCCGCCGGAGAGCCCGGCGCCGCCGCTGCCGAGCACGGTGTCCGGCGCGAGGTCGCCGAGCAGGACCGAGTCGAGCACTTCCCGCAGGCGCGCGTCGCTCGCGTCCGGGTCGGCCAGCCGCAGGTTCTCGGCGATCGTCGTCGCCACGAGCTGGGGTTCCTGCGGTGCCCACGCGATGTCGCGCGGCAGGCTCGCCCGGCCGTGTTCGGCGGGCAGAAAGCCGAGCAGCGCGGCGAGCAGGGTCGACTTGCCCGCTCCCGAGGCGCCGACGACGGCGACCGTGGTGCCCGGCTCGATCCGCAGGTCCACGCCGGTGAGCACCGGGTGCGCGGCGCCCGGCCACCGGAACGCGGCGTCGCGCAGGTCGACCGCCGCACTCTCCGGCGCGGCTTCGTGCGCTTCCCCGGTCAGCGCGCCGAGCCGTTCGCGCGCGCGGCGCAGGGGCGCCCAGTTGACCGCGGCGGCGGGCAGCATGGCGAGTGGTTCGGCCAGCGCGAGCGGGACGAGCGCCAGCACCGGGGCGAGGACCGGGTCGATCCCGGCCCCGACGGACAAGGCCGCGCTCGCGATCGCGGCGGCGCCGGTGAGCAGGGTGATCACCGCGTCCGCGGCGCCCGCGCCCCACGCCTGCCGTCGCGCGGCCACCGCCAGTTCCCGGTCGGCGTCCGCCAGCTCGGCGCGTCGGCGGGCCGCCGCGCCGTAGGCGATCAGTTCGGCGGCGGACTCGGTCAGCCGCAGCACCTCGGTTTCGACGTTCCGGCGCAGCGCGGCCATGGTCGCGGTGGCGCGGCGTTCCATCCGCACCGCGAGCCACGGCGCGAGCGCGGCGGCGAGCAGGACGGCGATCGCGAGCGCGAGTCCGGCTCTCGGCAACACGATTGCCTGCAGGGCAATCGCGCCCGCCAGCACGATCGCGGCCGCCATCGGCGGCGTCAGCACGCGCGGCAGCAGGTCGCGGACCGTGTCGACGTCGCCGACGAGCCTGCGCTGGCCTTCGCCGCGGCGGAGGCCGAGTGTGCGCGCCGGGCCGAGCGCGACGAGCCGCCGCCACAGCCACGCGCGCAGCTCGGTCGCCGTGCGGAACGCCGCGTCGTGTGTGGTGAGGCGCTCGGCGTAGCGCAGCACGGCCCGGCCGAGTCCGAAGGCGCGGACCCCGACGACCGCGACGGTCAAGGTCAGCACGGGCGGGTGCTGCGAAGCCTTCGCGATCAGCCAGCCCGAGGTCGCGGTGAGCGCGAGCCCGGAAAGCAGCGCGGCGGCGCCGAGCAGCGCTCCGGCGACGAACCGCCGGTTCACGAGTGCGCGAAGACGGATCGGTTCGCCTCGGCGCTCGGGCTCGTCGACCTGTTCCGCGGGCACCGGCTCGGCGGGGGCGTGCGCGGCCGCGTCCCGATCGTGCGCCGCGATCACCACGGCCGCGCCCGCGCGCCGCGCCTCGTCCACCGCGGCCAGCACGCGTGCCGCGTCGGTCGCGTCGAGGTGGGCGGCCGGTTCGTCGAGCAGCAGGAGCCATGCGCCGTCGCGGAGGCGCGCGAGTGCCCGCAGCACGGCGACGCGGTGCCGTTGCCCCAGGGACAACCGGTCCACCGATCGGTCCAGCAGCCCGTCGAGGCCCAGCAGGTCGCCTTCGTAGCCGCCGATTTCGTCCCGCACGGTCCCGCCGGTGAAGACCGGGGACTGCGGCACCCAGGCGATCCGGCGGCGCCACGCGTCGAGGTCGAGGTCGGCGAGCGGGGTCCCGTCGACCGTGACGGTGCCGTCCGCGGGCCGGACGAACCCGAGCAGCACCGCCAGCGTGGTCGATTTGCCCGCGCCGCTCGGGGAATCCAGCCAGGTGGTTTCGCCGGGGCGGGCGGAAAACGCCGCGCCGTCGGGGGCGAAACCGCCGCGCCGTGCGACGCGGAGACCGTCCACTCGCACCTCGCCGCGGCGGGGCGGCAGGTGCCCGGATTCCGGGACCTCCTCGTCGAGGATTTCCGCGACCCGGCGGACGGCTTCGACGCCGTCTTCGCTGGCGTGGAACGCGGCGCCGACGGTACGGATCGGCTGGTAGCACTCGGGGACGAGGATCAGCACGCCGAGCCCGATCGCGAGCGTGAGATCGCCCGACACGAGCCGCATTCCGACGAGCACGGCGACCAGTGCGACGGACAGGGTCGCCGCCAGTTCCAGCGCGAACGCCGACGAGAAGGCGATGCGCAACGTGCTCAGGGTGGTCTTGCGGTGCCGGTCGGAGACGCGGCGGACCGCGGTTTCCTGCGCGCCCGCCCGGCGGAACGCGGTGAGCACGGGCAGCGCGCGGACGAGTTCGAGCAGGTGGCCGGCCAGCCGGTGGACCGCGTCGGTGGCGGTCGACACGCGGTCGGCGGTGTACTTGCCGATCAGGATCGCGAACGCGGGCAGCAGCGGCACGGTCAGCGCGATGACGGCGGCCGAGGGCCAGTCCGCGACCAGGATCGCGAACCCGACCGAGGGCGGCACGACGGCCGCGGTGACCAGTGCCGGGAGGTAGTCGGTGAAGTAGGCGTCGAGCGCGTCGAGACCCCTGGTGCTCAGCGCGGTCAGCTCGCCGGTGCCGCGGGCGGCGATCCATTCGGGACCGAGGCGCAGCGTCCGGTCGACGACCTTCCCGCGCAGTTCCTCTCCGGCGCCCGCGGCGGCGCGGGCGGAAACGACCTTCAGCGCCCAGCCGGCCAGCGACCGCACGATGAGCACGCCGAGCAGTGCGGCCAGCCGGGCGCTGAAGTCCCCCGGTTCCCCCGTTCCTTCTTGGACTATCGAAGCCAGCACGGATGCCAGCAGGAACCCCTGTGCCACCACCGAACCCGCGCGCACCACGGCGATCGCCCCGGCGAGGGCGAGCGCCCGGCGCGCTGCCGCGGAAAGCGCGGGCAGCGCGCCGAGCGGGCCCTTTCCCGTCCGCGCAGTGTCCACGGTGGACACCGAGGCGGAAAGGGGTGCGCGGCGGGAAAGTCCGGTCATGGGGTGTGCACCGCCGGGATCTGCGCGGTGCCGATGCGCTTGCGGAACACCCAGTAGGTCCAGCACTGGTAGACGAGCACGGCGGGGGCACCGAACGCGCCGACCCACGACATCACGGTCAGCGTGTAGGAGCTGGATGCCGCTCCGGCCACCGTCAGTGAGTTCGCGGTGTCCGTTGTGGACGGAAGGACGTCCGGGTACAGGGCGCCGAACAGGGTGAGCACGGCGGCCGCGATCACCACACCGAGCGACGCGAACGCCTGGCCGTCGCGTCCTGCTGTCGATCGGAGCCACGCGACAACGGCGGCGAGGACCGCGATCACGAGCGTGATCAGTGTCCACAGTGCACCTTCGCGTAGCTGAACGACGACGAGGAGCGCGAAGAGCGGGAGCAGGCCGATCGGCAGCAGGCGCAGGGTGAGGCGATGCGCGCGGGCCCGGAATTCGCCCGAGGTCTTGAGCGTCAGGAACGCGCCACCGTGGACGAGGGAGAACCCGACGACGGCGAGCGCGCCGAGCACGGTGTCCCAGCGGACCGCTTCGAACGGGCCGCCGACGCGGTTGCCCTGCGCGTCGAGCGGGAGGCCGAGCACGGTGGTGGCGAGGAGCATGCCGATGCCGAGCGCGGGGATCCACGAGCCGAGCACGATGACGGTGTCCCAGGCGCGGCGCCAGCGCGCGGAGTCGACCTTGCCGCGGTACTCGAACGCGACGCCGCGGCCGATCAGCGCGAGCAGGATGAGCAGCACCGGCAGGTACGCGCCGGAGAAGAGGGCGGCGTACCAGCCGGGGAAGGCGGCGAAGGTGGCGCCGACGGCGACGATGAGCCACACCTCGTTGCCGTCCCACACCGGGCCGATGGTGTTCACCATGACGCGGCGCTCGGTGTTGTCCCTGCCGAGCACCGGCAGGAGCATGCCGACCCCGAAGTCGAACCCTTCGAGGAAGAGGTAGCCGAGCCAGAAGAACACGACGACGCAGAACCAGACGGTCGCGAGGCCCATTACACTCGCCTCCCGAAGCCCGGTGCCGGGGTTGTCCACAGGCGGGCGGGTTGTCCACAGATTCGCCCGCCCCGCCCCCGCAACCCCCCAGCGCCGATACGCTGGAAGCGGGGCCGCCCCCAGGGACGGGCGGGGGGTGCGCAGATCACGGTCATCTCGATCCCCTAGTAGGCGAAGGCCAGTGGTTCGCCGTCGGATTCGCTGTTGTCGTTGTCCTGCTTCGGTTTCTCCGGCGGTATCACGCCTTCGATGCCGCCGCGCACGTACTTGCGCATCAGGAACACCTCCACCACGCCCAGCGCGGCGTAGATCGCGGTCAGCGAGATGAGCGACGCCCACACCTCGCCGACGGAGAGCTGCGAAACGGCCCGCGCGGTGAACATCCACACACCGTCCACACCGGACGGATTGGGCACCACCACGAACGGCTGCCTGCCCATCTCGGTGAAGATCCAGCCCGCGCTGTTGGCCAGGAACGGGGTCGCGACGCCGAGCAGCGCGAGCCGCGGGAACCACTTGCCGCCGGGGATCCGGCCGCGGCGCGTGCACCACAGCGCCAGCAGGCCCATTCCCACCGAGATCGCGCCGAACCCGATCATCAGCCGGAATCCCCAGTACGTCACCGGCAGGTTCGGCACGTAGTCGATCGGCTTCCCGGCCAGCGAGCCGAGCTGCGGGTCGTCGGGGTAGTTCGTGCCGTACTTCGCCTGGTACTCGGTGACCAGCGGCTCGATTCCCTTGACCTCGCTGGAGAAGTCGTTGTGCGCGAGGAAGGACAGCAGCGCGGGCACGGTGAACGTCTTGACGTCCTCGCAGTCCGCGTCCGCCACGTCCCCGATCGCCATGATCGAGAAGCTCGCGGGATTTTCGGTGTGGCACAGCGCTTCCGCGGACGCCATCTTCATCGGCTGCTGCTCGAACATCAGCTTGCCCTGGAAGTCGCCGGTGATCGCGAGCACCGCGAACGCGACGATCCCGGTCCACCCGCCGAGCCGCAACGACGAGCGCCACACCGACCGGTGCTCGTCCGGCTCGTGCCGCTTGCGCCACAGGTGCCACGCGGCCACCCCCACCAGGAACGCCGCGGCCACCGCGAACGCGCCGGCGACGGTGTGCGGGATCGCGGCGAGCGCCGTGTTGTTGCCCAGCACCGCGCCGATCGACTTCATGGTCGGCTTGCCGTCGACGAATTCGACGCCGACGGGGTGCTGCATCCACGAGTTCGCGGCCAGGATGAAGTACGCCGACGTGATCGTCGCGAGCGAGAAGGCCCAGGCGCAGCCGAGGTGCACGCGTTTCGGCAGCCGGTCCCACCCGAAGATCCACAGGCCGAGGAAGGTCGACTCGACGAAGAACGCGACGAGCCCCTCGATCGCGAGCGGCGCCCCGAACACGTCGCCGACGAACCGCGAGTACGCGCTCCAGGTCATACCGAACTGGAACTCCTGCACGATGCCGGTGACCACGCCCATCGCGAAGTTGACCAGCAGGAGCTTCCCCCAGAACTTGGTCATCTTGTAGTAGCGCTCGTTGCCGGTGCGCACCCAGGCGGTCTGCATCCCCGCGACCAGTACGGACAGTCCGATGGTCAACGGGACCATCAGGAAGTGGTACACGGTCGTGATGCCGAACTGCCATCGCGCTAGTTCCAGGACTTCCACGACTCCGAGTCTTCGCCGGGCGGGCGGGCGGCGTCAGGTCCCGCGGTCCCGATCTCGGCGGGACCTAGGTCCCGCCCGGTTCCCAGGTCCGCTCGACAAACGGGGCGCACGTTCCGTATCGTTGTAACCGGGCTCAACGTTCCGATTACGACGATACGGAGAACCGATGAACGGGAACGACAGGATCGTGGTGGTCACCGGCGCGACCGGCCAGCAGGGCGGGGCCGTCACCACGCGCCTGCTCGCCGACGGCTGGCGCGTCCGGGCGATCACGCGCGATCCGGCCGCGGCCAAGGCTCGGGAGCTGGCGGCGGCGGGCGCCGAAGTGGTCGCGGCCGACCAGCTCGACCGCGACAGCCTCGCGCCGCCGATGCGCGGCGCCTACGGCGTTTTCAGCGTCCAAGCCGGGCCGATGGCACCCGGCCAGGACGAGTACGCCTCGGGCAAGAACGTCATCGACGCCGCGCGCGAGGCCGACGTCGAGCACATCGTGTACAGCTCGGGAGCCGACGCCGAACGCACCTCGAGTTTCGGGCTGCAGCCCGCGAAATGGGCGCTCGAGCAGTACCTCGGCGACGACGCCACGATCCTGCGCCCCGCCTCGTTCATGGAGAACCTGGTGCACCCGGTGTGGGGCCTGCACGACGGCAAGCTGACCACCGCGATCCGCGGCGACCTGCGGCAGCCGTTGATCGCGCTCGACGACATCGCCGCCTTCACCGCGCTCGCACTGGCGAATCCCGGCGACTTCCGCGAGACCCTCGAACTGGCCGGTGACGTGCGCACCCCGATCGAGCAGGCCGCCGCCATGGCCGAGATGACCGGGCTGCCGATCACCTACGAACCCGTCCCGCTCGACGCCATCCGCGCACGCAGCGAGACCGGCGCGCGCGGATTCGAACTGCTCAACAGCGGCGAGGTCGGGAGCAGGGCGGACGTCGCGGCACTGCGGGCACGCCACCCCGGCCTGCTGACCTTCGACGGCTGGCTCGCCGCGAAGGGCGCCGCGCTGGTCAAGCGGGCGGCGAGCTGAGCTACCTCGTTTCGGCGGTCACCCAGGCCAGGTATTCGGTGTTCCCACCGGTGATCGGCGTGGCGATCACCTCGGGCACGTCGTAGCCGTGCTTCGCGCGCAGGTAGTCGGTGAGGTCGGACACCCGGTCCGCGGCGGTCTTGACGTCGACCCGCCACTCCGGCTCTGTCCGCACCTCGCCCTCCCAGCGGAACACGCTCGTGACGGGACCGGTGACCTGCGCACAGGCACCGAGGTTCACCTCGACGGCGCCGGTGGCGAGTGCCGTCGCGGACTCCTCCGAGTCGGTGGTCGTGGTGACGATTACGTGGTCGGCCATACCCGCAACCGTAACGCACAAATAGTTTCGGCGCACCGAAATCAATTATCAGCCGCCCCGGTTCCGGGCGCCGACGAAACCGAAAACGGCAATTCGTAAAAGCGATCATCTTGCCCTTTTCTGAACACGCCCTTTATCGTTGCAGTGAAAGGGGCGTGTTTCTGCCGATGTCTGCCACACTTCTCGCGTTCATCAGCGCGTTCGGCCTGGTACTGGCGGTCGAACTGCCGGACAAGACGCTCGTCGCCACCCTCGTGCTCACCACGAGGTTCCGGGCGTGGCCGGTGTTCGCCGGCGTGTGCGCGGCGTTCGCGGTGCAATGCGTGGTCGCGGTGCTGTTCGGCCGCGTGCTGACGCTGCTCCCGGAAACGGCGGTTTCCCTCGTGGTCGCGGCGTTGTTCGCGCTCGGCGCGTTCCTGCTCCTCAAGGACGGGTTCGCCCCGGACGCCGACGGCGAGGAGGACGCCGCCCGCTCCGGGCCGAGCCCGGTCACCTTCCTCCGCGCCGCGCTGACCTCGTTCGGCGTGCTGTTCGCCGCCGAATGGGGCGACGCGTCGCAGCTCGCGACGGCGGGGCTCGCGGCGCGGGGCGGGCACCCGGTGGCGGTCGGCCTCGGCGCGTTCTTCGCGCTCGTCGGCGTCGCCGCGATCGCGGTGGCGATCGGCCACAAGATCCGCAGCCGCATCCGGCCCAAGCTCATCCAGCGGGTCGCCGGGTTCGTGTTCGCCGGGCTCGCACTCTTCGCGGTGGTTCAGACGCTCGTCTGAGTTGCTTCACCGTCCCGTTATCGGCAATCCTGTATGACCATTCGGCAAGGACAGGGTGAACCGGCGATGTCGCCGCGGTTGCCCTGTCCTTACCGCGTTCAGGTCGAGCAGAGAGCCGAGGTACTGCAGGGTGACCACCTTGCCACCGGTCCGCGCGGTGTCTCCGCTGCACGGCAAGGTCGCCGTGGCGGGCATCGCGGTCGCGATCGCCATCTCCGTCGACCTGCACCTGCGGCTGTCCGCACAGGTCAGCCCGATCTGGCAGACGCTGTCCGAATACGTCTACGGCCGGTTCGGCGCGACCGATTCGGCGGCGCCGCTGTTCAACGCGATGTGCCTCGCGCTCGCGCTCGGCTCGCTGGCCCTGCTCGCCGGGATCGTGAAGGCGAAGCGCCCGCGCGCGGTGCCCGCCCTGCTGGGGCTGTGGTGCACCGGGCTGGCGGTGTGCGCCGCCTTCCCCGTCGACCCGCACGGCGAGGCGCGTTCGCTCAGCGGACAGGTGCACAACTACGCGGCGCTGCTGGCGTTCCTCGCGCTGCCCGCCGCGGCGTGGGTGCTCACCCGGCGCACGAACGCCGAATGCCCGTGGGAACCGCGCCGCACCACGATCCGCCGCCTCGCCGCCGCGAGCGCGCTGGTGGTGGGCGTGCTCCTCGGCAGCTTCATCTGGCAGCTCGCCTCCGGCGAGGAACTGACCATGGGCCTGTTCGAACGGGTGCTGTTCACCGTCGACCTGATGCTGCTGCTGACGATGGTCCGCCCGCTGCTCAAACCCCGTTAGCGCAGCACCTCGGCCAGCGCGGCGGCCGCGGCGACGACCAGCGGGCCCACCTCGTCCGGCACGATCGGGTCGAGCGAGACCACGCCGACGCTCGCCTTCAGCCCCGGCACCCCGCGCACCGGCGCCGCGACGCCGGAGGCGCCCGGCTGCAGCTCCCCCCGCGTCGACACCCACCGCGGGCCGTCCTGGCGCAGCGAGATCGCCTTGCCGGCGGCGCCGGAGCTGAGCGGGTGCCTGCTGCCCGCCCGGTAGGCGACGTGGAAGTTCGTCCACGACGGCTCCACCACCGCGACGGCCTGCACGTGATCGCCCTCCGCGACGGACAGGTGCGCGGTCGCGCCGACCTTCTCCGCCAGCCCCCGCAGCACCGGGTGCGCGGCCTGCCGCAGCTGCGGCAGCACCTGGCCGGCGAGCCGCAACACCCCGACACCGAGGCGGACCTTGGTGCCGTCGCGCCACACCAGCCCGCGTTCGGACAACGGTACGAGCAGGCGGTAGACCGCCGCCCTGCTCGCCCCGATCGTCACCGCGAGCTCCGAGATGGTCGCCGCCTCACCACCGGCGTCCGCCACCGCCTGCAGCAGCGCCAGCCCGCGGTCGAGCGTCAACGACCCCTCTGCACCCATGGCTCCT
This sequence comes from Amycolatopsis minnesotensis, assembly GCF_039529815.1. NCBI lineage: Bacteria > Bacillati > Actinomycetota > Actinomycetes > Pseudonocardiales > Pseudonocardiaceae > Amycolatopsis > Amycolatopsis minnesotensis. The sequence continues at coordinate 267,909 of NZ_BAAANN010000007.1, forward strand.
CCGCTGGGAAACGCACGTCGTCGGTACCCATGACTCCTCCGCTGGGAAGATCACGTCGTCGGTACCCATGGCTCCTCCGCTGGGAAGATCACGTCGTCGGTACCCATGGCTCCTCCGCTGGGAAGATCACGTCGTCAGTACCCATGGCTCCTCCGCTGGGAAGATCACGTCGTCGGCACTCACAACAGGCCAAGGTCCTTCAAGTCATCCACCGGCTCGTCGAACGACGCGGCCGCGTAGGACGCGAACAGCGCGCGAACCGCCTTGGCCGCGGGCTCGGACAGCGCGGACGCCTCCTTCGCGAGCTCCGCGCCGTCGGTGATTTCGAGCGCAGCGCGCACGTCACCACCGGAGAGGCAGCGGCCGGAGGCGACCAGCAGGTTCAGGAACCCGTGGTGGGTGAACCCGCTCGTCCCGTCGACGTGGCGGACCGCGCGGTGCAGGCTGTTGGTCGCCTTGAACGACGCGCCGCTGAACGTGCTCACCACGGACAGGAAGTCGGCGACCTCGTCCACGCTGGGGAAGTTCGCGTCGGCGAGCCCGCCGCAGCGGATCTTCGGCCAGCTGCCGTGCTCGATGACCTTGCGGACCCCGTCGAGCCAGCCGACGCCGCGCCGCGGCTCGACGACGCGCACCACGTCCTCCGGCACGAACTCGGAGACCCGCTCCAGCCAAACCTCGTCCACGTCGGACGGGGCGGGCATCTCGACCATCCGCAGCGCGAGCAGCTCACTGCGGGATTCGACGATCGAAATCGCCTTCGGCACCCCGCCGAGGCCGGTGTCGATGATCAACGACAACGGCAGTGGCTCCTTCGGCTTGAGCTTGATCAACTCGGTGATCAGCTCGGGCAACCGCGAGGCCTGGCACAGGAACACCCCGAGCACGCCGGCGTGTTCACCGGCCTTCGACTCGAAGTGCGCCCGGAGGGCCTCGGGCATGGTCGCCTCCCCCGGGGGAAACAACGCGGAGTCGTCGACGAGCCGCGTGAACAGGGGCGGGATTCCACGGGGGCCGGGGGGTGTGAGTTCCACAGCGCTTGACACGACTGACACGCTAGTAGCGTACGACATGGGGACAAATTTGTTCGACCAGCGGACACCTAGCAGGAGGGCCGAATGCCGTACTACCGACGGGTAGGCGAGATCCCGCACAAGAGGCACACCCAGTTCCGCACCCCCGAGGGCGCGCTCTACGCCGAGGAGCTGATGGGCGTCGAGGGCTTCTCCGCCGACTCGGCACTGCTGTACCACCGCGGCCTGCCGACCGCGATCGTGGACGCCGTCGCGGTGCCGGACGAGCGCGGCGAGCTGCAGCCGAACCACCCGCTCAAGCCGAGGCACTTCCGCACCGGCGACCTGAAGTTCACCGCCGACGCGGACGCGGTCACCGACCGGCGGCGCCTGTTCGGCAACGCCGACGTGTCGATCGGCTTCGTGGTGGCAACGAAACCGAGCCCGCTGTACCGCAACGCGGCCGGTGACGAGCTGCTGTACGTCTCCGGGGGCACGGCCACCGTCGAGACCGTCTACGGCGTGCTGACCGTCGGGGACGGCGACTACGTCGTCATCCCGACCTCGTGCACCTACCGGGTCGTCCCCGACGGCGCGGTGAACCTGTACATCCTCGAAGCGCGCGGGCACATCGGGCCGCCGAAGCGCTATCTGTCCGCGAAAGGGCAGTTCCTGGAGCACTCGCCGTACTGCGAGCGCGACATCCGCGGGCCGGTGGAACCGCACGTGGTCGACGGCACCGACGTGGACGTGCTGGTGCGCCACCGCGCCGGGCTCACCCGCTACACCTACGCGACACACCCGTTCGACGTCGTCGGCTGGGACGGGTGCCTGTACCCGTGGGCGTTCAACATCGACGACTTCGAGCCCATCACGGGCCGCGTGCACCAGCCGCCGCCGGTGCACCAGACGTTCGAAGGCCCGAACTTCGTGGTGTGCTCGTTCTGCCCGCGGAAGGTGGACTACCACCCCGGCTCGATCCCGGTGCCCTACAACCACGCCAACGTCGACTCGGACGAGCTGATGTTCTACGTGCGCGGCAACTACGAGGCGCGCAAGGGCTCCGGCATCGGCATCGGCTCGCTTTCGCTGCACCCGTCGGGGTTCACGCACGGGCCGCAGCCCGGTGCCGCGGAGGCGTCGATCGGCGCGGACTACTTCGACGAGACCGCGGTCATGGTCGACACGTTCGCCCCGCTCGACCTCGGGGAAGCCGCCGGCGCTTCGGAGGATCCGGGCTACGCCTGGACGTGGTCGGGCCGCGCACCCGGGTAGTTGTCGGGTTTCCTAAGCGGCGTAGCCGCGAGCAAGCCATTGCCGAAAGTCCGGTAGTGCCGTCAGGCGGTCGACGCGATCCGGATGCCGAGCGCCACCAAGACGGTTCCGGTCACCGCGTCGATCGTCCTGCGCACGCGTTTCGCGGACAGCAGCTTCCGCATCGCGCCCACCACGTTCGCGACCAGGGTGAACCACAGCAGCGTGATGCCCATCGGGATGAGCGCGAGCAGCACGCTGTCGCCGGCGGTCGGGTGCGCGGGCAGGAACTGCGGCAGCAGCGCGACGAAGAAGACCGCGCACTTCGGGTTCAGCACGTTGGTGACGAGTGCCTGCCGGAACGCGTGCGCCACCCCCGGCGACGCGGCGGGCTCCGGTTCCTCGTACCCCTCGCCCCTCCTCGCGGCGAGCAGCGCGCGCACGCCGAGGTAGACCAGGTACGCGGCGCCGGCGAGCTTCACCGCGGTGTACGCGGTGGCCGACGCCGCGAGCAGGCTCGCGAGACCGAGCGCGGCGACCGCGGACCACACCATGATCCCGCCGGTGATCCCGAGCGCGGCGGCGAACCCGGCGCGCCTGCCCGACATCGCCGAATGCCGCAGCACCATCGCGAAATCGGGCCCCGGCGCCATGGCGCCGAGAACCACCACGCCGCCGAACGGAAGAAGCTGCCCCCAGGTCGCCATGACCGCCATGACCGCCATGACCGCCATGACCGCCATGACCGCCATGACCGCCATGACCGCAGCCTACGGCGTTCCGGCCGGGCCGTGAGCTGGTCGATCCCGATCACAGCCAGTACCGGGCACCCCCCACCCGCCACTGGGGGGCGGCCCCGCTTCCAGCGTATCGGCGCCCCACGCGGTGGGGCGCGCGCTGGGCGAATCTGTGGACAACCCGGCCGTCTGTGGACAACCCGGCACGGGACTCGGTTCGAAGGCGTGGTGCGCACGGCTTCCCTGAAGGTCTTCGCGGAAGGCGATATCCAGCAGGCGAGACGATAGTCGCGATCATCCCGTGACCGTCTTCCCACCGAGGGCTACATAGCTTAGGCTCACCTAAGTAGGAGGTGAGCCTTGACCGAGACATCCACCCGGCGCCCGCCCGCACCCACCGCGGCCGAACGCGCCAAGACGATCGCGAAACGGGGCGGCCCCGCCACGCTCGTGCCCACCGCGGGCCACGGCGACCCGGCGGCCGAACGCGTCGAGCCGGTGCTCCACCACGTCCACGCCAGCGGCAGCGTGAGCATCATGCTGCCGGACGACCACGCGCTGGTCGCCACGGCGAAACAGGCCGGGCGCGGCGAGCTCGCGGTGATGTTCGAGCTGGCCGACCACGCCCCGGTCGAGCTGCGCGAACCGATCAGGGGCCTGCTCTGGATCACCGGCTGGCTCCGCCCGCTCAGCGACCTTTCGGCGCGGGCGCGTGCCGTCTCCATCGCCGACGAGCGACCGGATCCGCGCCTGCTCGACCTCGGTCACGGGCTCAGCCTGCTGCGCCTGACACCGGCCTCGCTCGTGCTCGCCGACGCCGAGGGCACGCAGTCGCTGCGCCCGCACATGTTCTCCGCCGCCGCGCCGGACCCGTTCCACGGCTACGAGCGCGACTGGCTGCGCCACCTGGAGACCGATCACGCGGACGTGGTGTGCCAGCTCGCCAGGCACCTGCCGGAGGAACTGCGCGACGGCCGGATCCGCCCGCTCGGCCTCGACCGCCACGGGCTGCGCCTGCGCGTCGAATCCGACACCGGCGACCACGACGTCCGGCTCGCCTTCTCTCGTCCGGTGGAGAGCCCGCCCGATCTCGCGGTCGAACTGCGCAGGCTGATCGGGTGCCCGTTCCTGTCCGCCCCGGTGGTCAGTCAGCAGTGAGCTCGGGCGGGAAACCGCCCGTCGCGACCGGTCCCCACCGTTCGATCGTCACGCGCAGCAGGCTCTTGCCCTGCCTGCGCATCGCCTCGCGGTATTCGTCCCAGTCCGGGTGCTCGCCGGAAATGGCGCGGAAGTAGTCGACCAGCGGCTCCACCGAATCGGGCAGGTCGAGCACTTCGGCGGTGCCGTCGACCTGCACCCACGGCCCGTTCCATTCGTCGGAAAGCACGCAGAGGGAGACATTCGGGTCACGCCGGGCGTTGCGCACCTTCGCACGTTTGGGGTAGGTCGCGATCACGATGCGGCCTTCTTCGTCGACACCGCAGGTGACCGGGGAAAGCTGCACTCCCCCGCTGGCCCTCGTGGTGGTCAGGATCGCGTGGTGGCGGGGACGCAGGAACTCGACCAGTTCGGCGCGTTCCACGGAGGTGTTAGTAGCAATACTCGGCATGAGGGGACGGTAGCGTGCGCGCATGACCTCCGCCGTGCGCTCCTGGCTGCGCCCCGACCGTCCCGGCGCACCGGAAGTGGTCACCGACCCCGCCGAGCGGCGCCGGCTCAAGATCGAGGTCCTGATCGTCTTCTCGATCACCCTCGGCCTGTCCGGCGCCCGCAGCCTGCTGTCCCTTGTGGACTCCCTGCTCCGGCCGGAACCGTTGTCGGGACAGCAGGTCGCGCTCAACGTGCCGCAGGCCGCGATGGATCTGATCGACCTGCTCAAGCAGTTGCTCAGCGCGGCGCAGCTGATCGGATGGGGCGCGCTCGGCGCCTACCTGCTCTGGCGCGGCGGGACGCGGCTCGCCGAGATCGGGTTCGACCGGCGCAGGCCGGGCCGCGACGCCCTGTGGGGCGCCGGGCTCGCCGCGCTGATCGGGATTCCGGGGCTGGCGCTGTACTTCGTCGGCTGGCAGCTCGGGTTCAACCTCCAGGTCCAACCGTCCACATTGGACGACACGTGGTGGCGGCCGATCTCGCTGGCGGTCTCGGCGTTCGGCAACGCCTTCGCCGAAGAGGTGCTGGTGATCGGCTACCTGCTGACCAGATTGCGCCAGCTCGGCTTCCGGGAGAACTCGTCCCTGTTCGCCGCGGCCGCGCTGCGTGGTTCGTACCACCTCTACCAGGGCATCGGCGGGTTCTTCGGGAACCTGGTGATGGGGCTCGTGTTCGGCAGGCTGTGGCAGCGGACGAACCGGCTGTGGCCGCTGGTCGTGGCGCACACGCTGCTCGACGTGGTCGCGTTCGTCGGGTACGCGCTGCTGCGCGGGCACGTGTCCTGGCTCCCTTAGCACGTGTCGTGGCAGGCCCGCATTGATTAGGGTCGGGGGGTGATCAGTGAATCCGCCACCCCGAGGGTGGACAGCGAGGTCGGTCCGCTCCGCACGGTTCTGCTGCACCGGCCCGGCAACGAGCTGAAACGGCTGACGCCGCGCAACAACGACCAGCTGCTGTTCGACTCGATCCCCTGGGTCGACCGCGCGCAGGAGGAGCACGACGCGTTCGCCGAGGTGCTCCGCGGCCGCGGCGTGGAGGTGCTGCTGCTCGCCGACGCGCTGCGCGCCGCGCTGGCCGATCCGAGGGCGCACGCGGCGGGGGTGCACGCCGCGGTCGACGACCGGCGGCTCGGCAACGACCTCGCGGACTCGCTGCGCTCGCACCTTTCCGGCGTCGGCGCGAGCGCGCTCGCGGAGGTGCTGATGTCGGGCGTGACGTTCGAGGAACTGCCCGCCACCGACGGCGCGTCACTGGTGCGGAAAATGCATTCCCCGCACGACTTCGCGGTCGACCCGCTGCCCAACCTGCTGTTCACCCGCGATTCCTCGGCGTGGATCGGCGACCGGGTCGCCATTTCCTCGCTCACCATGCCGGCGCGCCGCCGGGAAACCGCGGTCCTCGATCTCGTCTACGCCTACCACCCGCTTTTCCGGCAGGCGGCCCGTGCCTACGGCGCGCATTCCGCCCCGATCGAAGGCGGCGACGTGATGCTGCTGGCGCCGGGTGTGCTGGCCGTCGGCGTCGGCGAGCGGACCACCCCCGCCGGTGCCGAGTCGCTCGCCAGGTCGCTGTTCGCCGACGACGTCGTGCACACCGTGCTCGCGGTCCCGATCGAGCAGGAGCGCGCCACCATGCACCTCGACACCGTGTGCACGATGGTCGGCGCGGACGCGGTGGTGATGTACCCGCTGGCGCGCGATTCGCTCGTCGCCTACACGATGCGGCCCGACGACGGCGGCGGCGTGCGCGTGGACGGGCCGGCGCCGTTCCTCACCGCGGCGGCGGAGGCGATGAAGATCGACCGGCTCCGCGTGATCGACACCGGCCTCGACCCGGTGACCGCGGAACGGGAGCAGTGGGACGACGGCAACAACACGCTCGCGCTCGCGCCGGGCGTGGTCGTCGGCTACGAGCGCAACAGCGAGACGAACGCGCGGCTGGAAGAGGCCGGGATCGAAGTGCTCGCGATCGCGGGCTCCGAGCTGGGCTCCGGCCGCGGCGGGCCGCGGTGCATGTCGTGCCCGGTGCTGCGCGACCCGGTGTAACCCACCGGGGTGAGACGAGGGCGGCAACCGCCCCGCCGTATTCAATCAAGGCTTACCTAACCAAAAGAAAGGCTTGCCTAAGCAGTGGCCGCATTTATTAGGAAAGCCTAAGTGAAATTAGATATACCTATGCTCAGAATGCTACACAATTGGGGGGTACATCACCAGATCCCAGTGGAGAAATGCACTCGTGTGACGTACCGTTAAAGACATGGCCCTCACGAAAAAGGAACCGCGCTCCAAGTTCTACGAACTACTGCAGGGGCAGGTCCACAACGAGTTCAACGCTTCCCAGCAGTACATCGCGCTCGCGGTGTGGTTCGACAACGCGGACCTTCCTCAGCTGGCCAAGCACTTCTACAAGCAGTCGGTCGAAGAGCGCAACCACGCGATGGCGCTCGTCCAGTACATGCTCGACACCGACCACCACGTGGACATCCCCGGCACCGGCGAGGTCCGCAACGAGTTCTCCGACGCCGCCGAGCTGATCCAGCTCGCGCTCGACCAGGAGAAGGAGGTCGCCGCGGACATCAAGACGCTCGCGAAGGCGGCCCGCGCCGAGGACGACTACCAGGGCGAGCAGTTCATGCAGTGGTTCATCTCCGAGCAGGTCGAGGAGATCTCCCAGATGAGCACGCTGCTGACGATCATCAAGCGCGCCAACGGCAACCTGTTCGAGGTGGAGAACTTCCTGCACCGCGAAAGCGTCGGCGACGGTGGCGACGACGCCGCCATGCCGCCGGTCGCGGGTGGCAAGCTGTAACACCGAAGCCACTGCTCCCACCACACGAAGAACCCGCGCTCTCCCCCTGTGGAAAGCGCGGGTTCTTCCGTTCGCGAGTACGGCTCAGCCTGCGGAGCAGTCCTGGTTCTCGCTGGTCAGGTGGAACTGGTTCACAGTGCCGCTGTGCACGGCGAGTTCGTAGGTCACGCCGGGCGCGGACGGCACGACGTACTGGCCGGACGAGTTCATCGCCGCCGACGGGTACGCCTTCTTCACGGCCTCCTCGGTGGAGCCGACGCCGATGCCCTCCGGGGTCGCCGCGCCGGTCGCCCAGATCTGGTTGACCCCCGCCGTCGCCGAGATCCGGACGCTGTCCACCGCGGCGGCGCCCTCGGCGAGGTCGTAGGTCGCGCAGCCGACCGGGGCCTTCGCGGTCGCGCCGAGCAGGCCGGTGGTCATCGCGTCGTCGAAGGACATCCCGATCTTCAACGCGCCGTAGCCGCTGGGCCCGAGCACACCGGTCGACCTTGCCTGCGGTTTCGACGGTGTGGTCGCGCCAGCGGACGGCTTGCCCTTCGCGGGCGGCTTCCCGGCCGCGGTGCTGGGCGGCGTGGCGGGCGGGGGCACCGGCGGCATGTTCACGCTCGACGGCGGCGCGACCGACGGCACCTGCGGCGGCAGCGCGACCGAGGACGCGGACGACGCCTGCGCGCGGGCGAGCTCCTCCGCCGAGGGCGCGGCCGCGTTCTGGCTGGGCGCGGTCGCGAAGACCAACCCGCCTCCGACCAGCATGGCGGCGGTCAGCGCGCCGGCGCCCGCGGTCACCGCGGACCGGCGTCGCCGGATGCGGCGCGCGCCGTCCAGGATGGCGTGCTCGGCACCCGCCTGCGGCCTGACGTCGAGCCGCTCGTCACCGAACAGCCTGCGCAGTTCGGTGTCGAGCTCCTCGTCCGGAGTGCTCAACCGTCGTCCCTCCCTCCGGCGTCCGTGCGCACGGAAGTCATCTTCACCCGAAGCGAAGCCAGCGCCTTGCTCGCCTGGCTCTTCACGGTGCCCTGGCTCACGCCGAGGGCGGCGGCGATTTCCACCTCGGACAGTCCTTCGTAGTAACGCAGCACGATGACGGCGCGTTGCCTCGGCGGCAGATCCCGTAACGCCTGCCACAGCGGTTCGTGTTCGAACGGGTCGACCGCCGCGACCGCGCTGGTCTCCGGGAGGTCGGCGACCAGGTTCTCCCGTTTCGTACGCCGCCACCGGCTGATGTGGGCGTTGGCCATCGATCTGCGGACGTAGGCGAGCGGATCGCCGGTCTTGCGCTGCACCTGCGTCCAGCGCGAGCCGATCTTCTCCAGCACGGTCTGCACGAGATCGGCCGCGTCGTGCGGGTTCCCGGTCAGTGCGTGCCCGTAGCGGAGCAGTCCGGGCAGGCTCGCCTGCACGAACTCGGAGAAGTCCACGAGGTCGCCGGACACCGAGGATTCCCTCCCGCTCCACGCTGTGACCGCCCCGCCCTCTCCCCCTGAGACGACAGGCAGCATTGCGGTCACGGTAGCGCCCCCTTCCGCGGAACGTTTGCCTGGCTTTACACGTGCTCCACGTGCAGAACGCATCACAAACCTCGCGGGTTGTCTCCTGGTGGTAATTCGTTCAGGGGACGTACCGGGGAGATATTCGTTGCTCGCGGTTACCTGTTCGCGATCGAAGACGGCAGCGAGAAGGATCCGTCCTGGTCCGGCGGGAAGGGATGGACGGCGACCACGGCCTCGCGGGGAATGGGCCCGTACACGTGCGGGAACCAGATTCCGGCCGGATGCGGTGGATCACCCACTTCCCACCGCAGAGGTGCGTCTATTCTTGACGAATCTATTTCGAGCAGCAGCAAATCCTCGCGGCCGCGGAAAAGCGCGGTGGCGGGGAGGTGCGCGGTGCCCGGATCCGAGCAGTGCACGAAACCGGCGTCGTCGAGGGACGCCGGGCGGTACGGGTCCTGCCCGGCCGCCCAGTCGTCCCGCGTGCAGATGTGGAGGATCACCGCAGGGTCAGCTGGCGGCCGATCAGCCCGTCGCGCGCACGGCGCTCGGCGGCGTTGAGCGGCTCGGTGCCGAGCGACTTCAGCGCGGCGTCGAGCCGCTCGCCGAGCTGCTTCGCGCCCTCTTCCCACTCGCGGGCGTGCGCCTCGGGGTCGAGGTCCCACACCGGCACCAGCAGGCCGTGCGCCCGGAACGACCCGGCGTAGCGCGAGCCTTCGCCGAGCCCGATCTCGCCTGCCGCGGACAGCCGCGCAAGCGCTTGCAGCAGCAGGTTCTCCTGCTCGGGGCGCACCCAGCGCAGGTGCGCCTTCTCACCGGCGTCCACCCAGTAGGCGCCGGGCCCGATCCGCTCGGTCGGCATGATCGCCTCGTTCGCGCGCTCGAGCGACGCGCCGACCTCACCGCTGGAATCGGCGTCCTCCGGCAGCCACCACGAGAAGTCCTTGTGCAGCTCCGGCTCCAGCTCGGCGCCGGTGACGAGCAGGTCCTGCAGGCGCTCGCCCTCGGCGGGCGGGGTGGTGGTGTCCGGCACGGACAGCACGTCGCCCGGCTTCGCGTCGAGCACCCAGCGGATCGCCCTGCCGAGATCGCGGCTGATGTCGGAGGACCTGGTCTGCACCTGCGTGCCGATGTAGGCCCTGCCGTCGGAGCGGACGAACGCGGCCGCGGCCATCGGCAGCACGGTGCCCAGCGTGACCGTCCGATCGGTACTGTCCACAAGCGACAGTTCGACGGTGGCGGAGGGGATGAACTCGCGGAGCGCGATCAGCTCCGGCTCGGCCGCGAGGCCCTCGAACGGCTGGCCGACGAAAACGTCGCGTACCTTCGGCGCCCGGTCCTTCTTGGGGCCCTTCTTGCGCGCTGCCTTGCCCACGGCGTTCCTCCTCGTGTTCCGCTCGCGCCAGACGCTACCCAACCGGCGACGGCACACGGCGGCGGGCCAGCAGCGCCACCCCGGCGAGCACGGCCACCCCGAGGCCGTAGACCTCGGCGGTGCCGGTCAGCCCGGCGGCCGTGCTGGCGAACCCGGCGGCCACCGCGGGCACGCTGAACGCGAGGTAGGCGAGCACGTAGGCGACGGCGAACAGCTTGCCGCGCTCGTGCGGCGCCGCGATCCGCCCGAAGGTGCCGAAGCAGGCCAGCATCGCGGCGCCGAACCCGGCACCGGCGATGGCCGTCCCGGCCGCGCCGAGCACCACGGACCCGGCGAGCATCCCGCCGAGCGTGACCAGCGTGCCCGCCGCCAGCATCGCCGCGGACGGGCCGAGCAGCCGGGTCACGGGCCGCTTGCGCAGGAGGAACGCGCTGATCGCGGCCGATCCGCACAGCAGCGTCACCACGAGGCCGCCGACGAGGTGGTTGCGCAGGCCGAACAGCTCCGCCGCGACCGACGGGCCGAGCGAGAGGTAGAGCCCGCCCAGCGCCCAGGTGGCGATCAGCACCGGCACCACGGTCAGCACCTCGGCGCGCAGGTGCGACGGCACGCCGACGCGCGGGCGCAGCGACGCGAGCGCGCCGGGGCGGCGCTGCGCGGGTTCGGGCATCGCGAGGATGACGATCCCGGCGACGATCATGCCCGCCAGCAGCACCGCGTAGACGAGATGCGTCGGCGCCGGCGCGTATTCGACGAGCGCGCCGCAGCCAAGCGCGCCGAGCGCGAGCCCGGTGGCCGGCGCGATCCCGTTGACGACCCCGGCGCGGCCGGGTGCGTGCGGCGGGTTCAGGTCGACCAGGGTGGCGCCGAGCGTCGTCGTCGCGGCGCCGGTGGCGACGCCCTGCAGGAAGCGCGCCACGCAGAGCACCGTGACGTCGCCGGCGACCAGGAAGACGCCGAGCGAAAGCGCTTCGAGCAGGATCGCCGCGGCGAGCACCGGGCGGCGGCCGACGTGGTCCGAAAGCGCGCCGACCACCAGCAGCGAGCCGAGCAGCCCGACCACGTAGATGGCGAAGACGAGCGTCAGCACACTCGCCGAAAAACCCCATTGCCGCTGGTAGACGACGTACAGCGGGGACGGCGCGCTGGAAGCGGCCAGGAAGAGCACGACGATCGCCGCGACGGCGGCGAAGGCCTTCGGCGAGCTGGTCGTCGTTCTGGTCTCGGTGACGGCGGTCATGCCACTCCTCGCAGTGATCTTTGCGTTAGGTGCGAAGATAGCACGAGCGCAGCGATCGCTGCGTTAGCTGACCGGTGCAACAATGGGGAGATGTCCGTGAGTCCGACGAGCCAGAAGGCACCCGGCGACGCGCGCCCCGGCGGCCGCTCCGCGCGGGTCCGTGCCGCCGTGCACCGAGCCGTCGAGGAGCTGCTGGCGGAGTCCACCGTCGAAGCGCTGACCATTCCCGTGATCGCCGACCGGGCCGGGGTGCACTCCACCACGGTCTACCGGCGCTGGGGCTCGGTCGGTGAGCTGCTCGCCGCCGTCGCGATCAACCGGTTCAGCGGCGACCTCGTCGTCCCGGACACCGGCACGCTGCGCGGCGATCTCGAGCAGTGGGCCACCGACGTCGCCACCGACCTCGCCGACCCCGACGTGTCCGCGCTCATGCGGGCCACCGTCGGCGCGTCGAAGAACGGGCCCGCGGACGTGTGCGTCGTCGACCGGCGCGCGCAGCTCGCCGCGATGCTCGCGCGCGAAACCGAACGCGGCGGCCGGCCGCCGTCGGTCGAGCAGGTCGAGGACTTCGTGCTCGGCCCGCTGTACTACCGGGCCACCTACACCGCGCAGCCCGGCGACCCCGCCTGGGCGCGCACCCTGGTCACCCACGTCCTCTGACGACGTTTAGCCCGCTAACCGCAGGCCGGGGCTAGGCTCGCCGGGTGTTCGACACGAGCGATCCCGGGTTCCTGGCCGATCCGTACCCGCGCTTCGCCGAGCTTCGCGAGCGGGGCGAGGTGCACTGGCACGACGGGCTCGGGCTCGCGATCGCGGTCTCGCACGCCGCCTGCTCGGCGGTGCTGCGGCACCGGTCGCTCGGCCGGATCTGGGCCGACGCGACGCCGCTGGAGCGGTTCGCGTCGTTCAACCTGCTGCACCGGAACTCCCTGCTCGAGAACGAGCCGCCCGCGCACACCCGGCTCCGCCGCACGATCGCGGGCGCCTTCGGTCGCGGGCACGTCGAACGGCTGCGGCCGACCGTGGCAGCGCTCGCCGACGGCTTGGTCGCGCGGCTGGCCGAGAAGATCGACGCCGACGGCGCTGGCGATCTGCTCACCGAGGTCGCCGAACCGCTGCCGGTGCAGGTCATCGCCGAACTCCTCGCCGTGCCCGAGGCGGACCGCGGCCTGCTCGTGCCCTGGTCGCACGCCATCGTCCGGATGTACGAGTACGGATTGAGCGACGACGGGAAGCGCGCCGCGGAGCAGGCGGCCGCCGAGTTCGCCGGCTACCTCCGCGACCTCACCCGCGTCCGCGCGGCCAGCCCTGGCGACGACCTGATCAGCGACCTGGCCGCGAGCGATCTCTCCGGCGACGAAGTGGTGGCGACCGGTGCGCTGCTGCTGATGGCCGGTCACGAAGCCTCCGTGAACGTGCTCGGGAACGGGGTCACCGCCCTGCTGCGGCGACGCGACCAGTGGCAGTCGCTCGTCGACGGGGCGCCACGCGACGTCGCGGTCGAGGAGCTGATCCGGTTCGACGCGCCGCTGCAGCTCTTCGAACGCACCGCCACCGCGGACGTCGAGATCGCGGGCTACCGGCTGGCGCCGGGCGACAAGATCGCCGCGCTGCTCGGCGCGGCCGCGCGGGACCCGCTCGTGTTCACCGAGCCCGACCGCCTCGACGTGACCAGGACGCCGAACGCGCATCTCGGGTTCGGCGCGGGCATCCACTACTGCGTCGGCGCGCCGCTCGCCAGGATCGAGCTGGCCTCCGCGCTGGACGCGCTCACCCGGCGGCTTCCTGACCTGCGGTTCGCGGGCGAACCGTCGCGGCGGCCCGAGTTCGTGATCAGGGGGCTGCGCACGCTGCCGGTCACCCGGCGCTGAGCCTCGTCAGCGCGCGGCACCGGCCGGGCGGGCGCGCAGCGCGGGTTCGGGCGCGCCGGTCACCTTCAGCACCCGCATGCGGCGGAGCCCGGTGTCGTCGATCGGGGCCAGCAGCTCGGTCATCCGCCGCACGACCAGCACGGTGAGCACGGCGAACGCGGCGGCGGCCAGGTCGAGCAGCCCGCTCATCAGCACGGCGTCGGCCTGCGCCTGGATGCCGTCGCGGAAGCGGAACCACAGCGTGACGATCAGCAGCAGCCCGTTGACCCCCCACGCCGCCCACCACCAGCGCACCAGTACCGACGGGCGCGGCCGTTCGGTGGCGGGCCTGCGCAGCACGGTGTGCTCCAGTTCGGCGACCACCGATCCGGCCAGCACCAGGTTCAGCACCGGCACCAGCACCGCGACCGCCACCTGCCACGGCGGCCGCGGCGGGTCCTCACCGACGGCGTCGGCGGCCGCCATCCGCGCCACGTAGAGCCACCACAGCGTGGTGACGAGCGCGATCAACCCGAAGCTGCTGGTCAGCAGGGATGCGGTGATGACGAGTGCGTCGGAGGCGCCGACCACGCCCGTGCTGAGCGCGGAGTTCCGGCTCTGCACGAGCAGCACGTACCGCCAGAACTCGCCGCCCGACGCGATCAGCGCGAGCGAGCCGACGGTCCACAGCAGTGCCGCGGTGTTGCGCGAGAGCAGCCGGACCCGCTGGGCGGGGTGCACGGCGTTCGACGCGGTGCCGGGCACCACGGTCGGCTGGCGCCAGACGAGGCTCGGGAACCCCCAGCGCGGCGGCACCGGGTAGGACGGCGGGCCGTGGTAGCGGTTGTCCGGCGTCCGGGGCCGCGGCGGCCCGGCGCCGGGCGGCGGCGAGGCCACCCACCGCAGCCGCGGCCGCGGCTGGTCGGCCGGTCGCCCGGGGTACGCCACCGGCCCGCCGCGATGCGTCTGCGGCGGGGGCGGTGGGTGCGGACCGGGCTGCATGGGTCAGAGGATCTCCGGCTCGGCGTCCTGGCGATCGGTGACGACCTGGCGGCCCTCGGTCAGCCACGACTTCATGCCGCCCGCGACGTTCACCGCGTCCCAGCCGCTGGCGTTGAGCCAGGCGGCGGCGCGGGCGGAGCGGCCGCCGGTGCGGCACACCACGTAGACCGGCTGGTGCTCGGGGAACTCGGTGAGCTCCTCGACTCTGGCAGGCAGGTCGCCCAGCGGGATGTGGACGGCTCCGGGGGCGTGCCCCGCAGCCCACTCGTCGTCTTCGCGCACGTCCAGCAGCATGCCGTCGAGCGGGAGGTCCCGCACCGACGCCGTCGGGACTTCTTCTGGGTAGACCACGGCGTTCATGCTGCCATGCGAGCACGTCAGGCGCGCGTGAAAGTGCCCCGGACCTCGTTCGAGGCCCGGGGCGCGGGTGCGGGAGTGCGGGAGTGCGGGAGTGCGGGAGTGTCAGTGGGGGGTGGCTTTTTCGGCTCCGGCGCCGGTGAGGGCGCGGACTTCCATTTCGGCGTATTTGGCTTTGTTGTGTTCTGTGGAGAGCAGGGTGCCGGCGG